>NZ_CAXBCK010000014.1:0-77257 GCF_963974425.1 uncultured Marixanthomonas sp. | reverse complement strand
AGAAAACTTTATACGCTCCCGCATATTTGATATGCTTGTGGGGGATTGGGATAGAGAACCAGGTCATTGGAGATGGGCAGAATACTTACGTCAAGATAGTGTAAATGTCTTTGTTCCCATACCCAGAAACAGGGATGATGCTTTTTCTAGTTTTGAAGGAAATGTACTTGATATTGCAAGATCTATATTTGGTAGAACCTATGAAAAGCAAGTGTACAATGAAAATCTACGAGACATACGATGGTTTAATAAAGAAGGGATTATATTGGATCGTGCCCTCTTAAAAAAATCAGGAAGGGAAGATTGGATTAATGCAGCAAAAAACTTACAAAACTCAATTTCAGACTCAATTATTGACACTGCTTTTTCAACTATCCCCGAAAGTGTAAACAATGAGTCTTTACAGGACATAGTAACTGTTTTGAAAGGCAGAAGGGATAATCTTGAAAGCATTGCTGATAGATATTATTCATATTTAGCAAAGCTTCAAACCATTGAAGGTACCAATAAAAGAGATTTCTTTCAGGTAACGAGATTGTCTGATGGGAGAACAAATGTAAGAACGTATAATTTTCCTTCAGAAGATAGGGGAATGTTAGTGGCTGACCGTACTTTTTTAGCTTCAGAAACAAATCAGATTTGGATTTACGGTTTGGATGAAGAAGATATTTTCGAAGTGACTGGAACGGGCGATAACCCAATATTCGTAAGATTAATTGGTGGTCACGGCAATGATGTCTATAGGTTGGTTGAAGGAAAAAGAGTAAAGGTGTATGATCACGAGAGTAAAGAAAATACCGTTGAGGTTAAAAATGGAGGTAATTTACGACTTACCGATGTCTATACTTTGAATACATACGATTATCGAAAGAATATTCAAAACACACATGCGTATGCTGCTGCATTTGGTTACAACCCAGACGACGGGTATAGAGCGGGTTTACAATATGTGTATCAAGTAAATGGCTTTCAGCAAAACCCTTTTTCACGCCGGCACAGTTTAAATATTGGTTATTATTTTGACAGCGGAAGTTTTGATATAAACTATGATGGGGAAATAGCAAATATTCAAGATGATCTCAATCTTAATTTAGGAGCACGCTTTACAAGTCCTAGTTATGTGGTGAACTATTTTGGCTATGGAAATGAAACCATTAACCCAGAAGATGATTTAGGTTTTGATCATAATAGAGTTCAAATACAAACCCTTATGGCAAAAGCAGGATTGTTGCGCAACTCAAATTTTGGTAGCTTTTTTAAATTGCAAGGTAAGTTTGAAGCCATTCGTATAAATAATGATATACCAGGTTTAACCAATATTAGCAGAACAGATAAAACCGAAAATTTCGATCCTTATGGTACTCTTGAAGGTATCTATAACTACCGAAGTTTTGATAACCCCAGAAACCCAACTATTGGGATGATGTTCGACCTTAATACAGGGGTAACAGGTAATTTTGATAACTTAAAAAGGGTATTCGGGTATTTAAAAACCCGACTCGGTTTCTACAATAGCTTAACTACCAATAAAAAATGGGTATTAAAAACCAATGTCCGTGCAAAATTTAATTTCGGAAGTCAATTTGAATTTTTTCAGGGCATTAATTTAGGTGCAAATAGTGGTCTTCGCGGGTTTAGAGAAGAACGCTTTACAGGGAAGTCTTCGTTAGTAGGAAGTGCAGATGTTAGATATAGCTTTGACGAGTTCAAAATTGGTCTAATCCCTTTACAATTAGGTCTCTACGGTGGGGCCGACTTAGGTCGTGTGTGGACTCCTGAATTTGATTCAGAAAAATGGCATAACTCATATGGAGGCGGTCTTTGGATAAACGGTAGCGGCGGCTTAACTGGTTCAGCAAGCTTATTTCATTCTGTAGAAGGAGCTCGCTTGGTTTTCGGCTTAGGATTTGACTTTTAAGAAACCCTGATAACATATTGTATGAAATTATCCCCATTTTACTTAATATTTTCTTTTCTGCTTCTAGCTTCTTGTGCGACATCAAAACTACAAACACGATTAGATAGAACAATTGATGATACTTTTAATCAAGAAGAGGTTGTAAATACTATCTATATAACAGGAAATGCTGCTAAAAATAGTGAAACAACTTTGTCTGTTTTAAGTAGAATAATTGCAAAGAATGCTTCCGAAGAAAAAAGTGTTCTTTTTGTGGGGGACAATATAGATGCTGAAGACGGTGAGGAAGAAAAACTTAAAAAGCAACTTGATCCTCAAATTCGAGTAGCAAAAACTACTGGGACTACCCCTTATTTTTTACCAGGAAATTACGAATGGGATTTCAATAAAACCAAAGGGCTGGAAACCATTGAAGATTACTTAAAAGAAAATTTTGAAGATGGCGATATCTTAACACCAAATAATGGTTGCCCTCTAGAGAGCATTGAGCTTTCAGAAAACATACAATTAATAGCGGTAGATAGCCAATGGTTTATTGAAGATTGGGACAAGAACCCCAATATGAATGACAAATGCCAGATTAAAACGCGCGAAAAACTTCTTTTAGAAATTGCAGGTGAAATAAAGAAAAGTGCCAATAAAATAATAATTTTTGCGATGCACCATCCTATGTTCACAAATGGTTTTCATGGAGGACGCTTTTCATTTCGGGACCATATTTTCCCGTTGCAGGGGAATATTCCTTTTCCAGGTGTAGGAACACTCATTACCGAAATTCGTTCACAAGGTGGTGTGTCTAAGCAAAACCGCTTTAACTATCGATATAGTGAGCTTATGAAGGAACTTGAAATCTTACTGAATAAACCCGACCATCGCATTCTAATAGTTTCAGGGCACGAGGAAAACCTTCAGTATATCGAAGATGGAAATTTTAAACAGTTGGTTAGTGGAGCTGCATCTAGTGCTAAACCAGTTTCGTTAAGTGACAATGGTATCTTTTCATACGGAAAGCAAGGCTTCGCTTCAGTTGAAATAACAGATAAAGGAAGTATTTGGGTCTCTTTTTATGCTTCGGAAGAAAAAAAAGACGCATCATATCTATTATTCAGAAGAAAAATTTTCCAACCAATTGAAGAGCCAAAAACCGAATCGTTTCCAAAAGAATATCCGCAAACGTATACCGCTTCCGTTTACGATATTGAAAAAGTAGAAAAATCTGATTACTTCAAGTCCTTTTGGGGACAACATTATCGCAATGTTTATGGAACAAAAGTTACAGCACCAACTGCTTTGCTAGATACGTTGTATGGAGGATTGGAAGTGGTAAGACCAGGAGGTGGACATCAAACACGCTCATTGCGAATAGTGACAAAAGATGGTAAAGAATACAATATGCGTGCCCTTAAAAAGAGCGCTGTTCAACTGTTGGAAACAACAACCTTTAATGGAATTGACGCTGAGAAATATTTCAGCAACACGGTACCTGAGGATTTAATTCTAGATTTTTACACAGCAGCACATCCCTATGGGGCATTTGCAATTCCAAAACTGGCCAAAGCAGCGGGTGTATATTACACCACGCCAGAATTGTATTATGTGCCTAAGCAGCAGCGTTTAGGAAAATATAATGAAGACTACGCTAATCAATTGTATATGATTGTAGAACGTCCTGCGGAAGAGTATGAAAACCGTAAAAGTTTTGGATATCCAGATAATGTAGAGAGCACAGACGACTTATTGGAAAAACTTAGAGAAGACGAGGACCATACCTTAGACGAAGCGACGTATATTCGAGCACGTATTTTTGATATGTTGATAGGCGATTGGGACAGACACAGTGATCAATGGCGTTGGTCAGAGTTTGAAGATGACGACGGGAAGTTGCAGTTTATACCAATTCCACGGGATCGAGATCAGGTATTTGCCAATTTTGACGGTAGCTTTTTAAACTTACTTAGAAAGTTATCTGGTTCAGTAAATCAATTCGGTATTTATAACGAAGATATAAAGGATGTTGCGTGGTTTAATAAGGCAGGCTCAAAATTAGACCGTGCCCTTGTTAAACGAAGTGATAAATCTGTTTGGATGGAAGAAGCCAAAAAAATGCAACTAGCAATTGACGAAGAAATTTTAGATAACGCTTTTAAGGACCTTCCCTCGGAAGTACAAGACACGACCAGTAACGAGATAAAAAAATCATTTCTAAAAAGAAAAGAAAATCTTGTACATATCGTAGAACGTTATTACCAAGAGTTTATAAAGTTTCAAATGTTGACGGGGACCGATAAAGATGATCATTTTGTTATAAACCGTCAGCCTAACGGAAAAACTCAAATAATTGCCTATAGAATAAAGGATGGGGAAAAAGGCGATGTATTATTTGATAGAGTTTTTAATTCAGAAGAAACGAAAGAGATTTGGTTGTATGGATTGGACGATGATGATGTTTTTGAAGTAAACGGTGTAGTAGAAAAAGAAATTTTAATACGATTAATAGGAGGGCAAGATGATGATATTTATAACATTTCAGAAGGAAAAAAAATTGTAGTGTATGATAATAAAGATGATGAGGTAGAAATAAAAAATAAAGGTGGAGCCCGTTTTAAAACTACTAATATTTATGAAGCCAATAGTTATGATTACACAAAGAAGAAATCTTCTGCCAGTACCATTAGCTTGGAAACACTGTATAATAACGATACAGGGGTTTCTTTAAAGGCTTCTTATACAAATGATAAGCTCAATTTTATAAAAAATCCGTACAGTAAAAGAACCAATATTTCACTTGATTATAATTTTCAAACCACAGGATTTGATATTGACTTTTTAAAAGGGTTTGCGGCGGTAGTTAACGATTTTAATTTTGTGATAGATGGTAGGTATACCTCTTTAGATTATACTGAAAACTTTTTTGGCTTCGGAAATGAAACAATCAATCCTGAAGATGATTTAGGGCTAAGTTATAATCGTATTCAAATGGAACGAATTCACGGTGGGCTGGCACTTGAAAAAGAAACAGATTACGGAAGTTTTTTTCAGTTAAAACTGAATCTAAATACACTAAAGCTAATTAATAATGAAAGTAATTTCTTGTTAGATGCAGCACCAGAAGAATATACATTGCGGTCTTATTTTGCTGTCCCTGAAATTACTTATAGCTATAGAAATTACGATGCAGATTACTTCCCTAGTAAAGGAATGTTTTTTTCTGCCACAGTAGGAGGGATTGATAATTTAAAATCCAATGATATTACTGGCTTTTTGAAGTCTTCCGTTTTGTTTTATAATTCACTAGTAAGTAATAACAGGCTTGTTTTGGAGACTGGGGCTTCTACACATTTGCAAGTAGGAGATAGGCCTGAATTTTACCAAACGGCCACGCTAGGTGCCCAAATGGGATTGAGAGGTTATCGGGAAGGAAGGTTTAAAGGCTTCAATAGTCTGTTGGGAAAAGGAGATTTATTATATACGTTCCAACCCATAAAAACAGCTTTATTCCCTGTAACGGTTAGAATACGTGGAGGGTACAATATAGGTCGTGTTTGGGTAAAAAGAGATACTTCAGAAAAATGGTACGATGCCTACGGAGGTGGATTTGACGTTTTATGGACTAATGCCATAGTGGGAAGTTTTACGGCATTTAAAGGAGAAGAAGGCACTCGCTTGTCTTTTGGCTTAGATATAAGCTATTAGGCTTCTAAAAACAAAAAGCCCGCATAAGCGGGCTTAATAAAAATTTTGGATACAATTAATTATGCTTCAGGGTGTGTATCACTAGATTTCATAGACCAAGCGTCTAACATCCAACTAATTTTTTCAATATCGGCAATATAACCACCAATTAAATCAATAGTCCCTTCGTCACCAGCTTTATCAGCCTTATCAATCACGTTTCGCATTTGATTTAGTATTTTTCCATGATCATCTAACAGGATTTTCACCATTTTTGAATCTTCAGTACGAGAGGGTGATTCTTTTAAATTTGACATTTCAAGATAATCGGTATAGTTACTAACTGGTTGGAATCGCAACGTTAAAATTCGTTCTGCAATTTCATCTACTTTTAATTTGGCATCGTCGTACATTTCTTCAAATTTTTCATGAAGATCAAAAAAGTTTTTTCCAACAATGTTCCAATGAAAATTGCGAAGCTTTTGGTAGTATAGATGGTAGTCTGCTAATAGTATGTTTAGTTCTTTTGCAGTAGTGGTTGTTTTTTCCTTATCTAAGTTTAAGTAGCTCATGGTATTTTCTTTTAGTTTTATACAAATTTAAGCAGTCAGGTAGTCGAAACCAATACTTACGAGGAGTTTAGCCTTTTTTTAACGTTGAAAATAATCCAAAATATACTGTACAACAACTTTTATTTAAAAGGAGAAAAGCAATAATCTCTTTAAAGAATTGTTATCTTTGCGCGTTAATAAAACAACTTATTTAGTGAATTTTCATTACAATTCAATAAAAATGAATTTTAATATAAAACAAACCACCTTTTATTTATTTCTGTCTTTTAGTTTGATAACATTCAGTTTAAAAGCGCAGGATATCCCTTCTTCCATACTATCTACTGACATAGAAAACCTTTCTGATGAACAAATAAAAACCTATTGGGAAAAGGCACAATCACAAGGGTATACCATGGAGCAGTTAAAGGCAATAGCTGCTACAAAAGGAGTTTCGTCAACTAAAATTGCCGAATTGGAGCGAAGGCTAAACCAAATGGGAACTTCTAGTAACCAATTGAAGGGTGAGCAAATAGATACGTCTCTTACGATTGACAAAAGTGAGGAGAAAATAGGTTTTTCTGGTAAAGAAATGAATGAAGAAGTAACTAAGGATCCACTCTTTGGTTATGATTTTTTCAATAACCAAAATATATCTTTTACACCTAATATGAATTTGGCTACTCCATCTAATTATGAATTGGGCCCTGGGGATGAGATTTCTATCAATCTTTGGGGGGCTGCTGAGAGTAATTATAGTACAGAGGTTGATAGGGAAGGTGCTATACGCATACCTAGTATAGGTCCAGTGTATGTAAGCGGGCTTTCTATGAAAGAAGCCTCTGGTAAAGTTAAGAGCAAATTAAAAAGAATTTATTCAGGGATTGGAGCGGCAGAAAACAGTCCGTATAAGGTTTTCTTTAACATCTCTTTGGTAAATGTTCGTACAGTTCAGGTGAATATAATTGGAGAAGTAAAAGTTCCAGGTACATACTCCTTAAGTGGATTGTCTACAGTTTTAAATGCGCTTTATGCATCTGGTGGCCCAACAAAACAAGGTACGTTTAGAGAAATTAAATTAGTGCGAAATGGCGATGAAGTTACTTATTTTGATGTGTATGATTATTTGGTTAACGGTTCTCAAGAAGGGAATAAAACCTTAAAAGATCAAGACGTTATTATTATCTCTCCTTATGTTTCAAGGGTAAACATAAACGGAAGCGTTAAGCGTACTGGTGCCTATGAGCTAAAACCAGGGGAAACCTTAAATGATTTGTTAGAATTTACAGGTGGTTTTACTTCTAATGCCTATAAAGATCGAGTTGTTTTAGAAAGGATAGAAGGCGACCGCAAAGTAGTAAAAGAAATATTGGTTGATAAAGAAAGTGAGACTCCATTACAAGATGGTGATGTTCTTACTGTGAATCAAATAATTGATAAATTTGAAAACAGGATACGTATTGAGGGAGCAGTATATCGTCCGGGGAGTTATGAGTTTACAGATGGATTAACCGTAAATGATTTAATTCAAAAAGCCGCTGGTGTCACTGAAAGGGCTTTCTTAGACAGAGGCTTGCTTTTTAGCACAGAGGACGGTGTAACCGAAATAGTAACTCCTTTTTCGGTTTCAGATATGCTAAAAGGCAATAAATCTATTACGTTGAAACCGGATGATAAGGTTCAGATTTTTAACAAATATAATTTATCTGAAAATTATACTTTAACCATAGACGGAGCAGTTAATTCTCCAATAACAATACCCTACGTGGAAAATATGACAGTAGAGGATCTCGTCTTGTTAGGTGATGGTTTTACGGATGGTGCGAACGAAAATAAAATAGATATTTATAGACGAGTAAATGACGATTCTTATGAAACATTAAGCGAAAATTTTAAAGTTTCAGCAAATGGAGAATTAACACTAGATGACGGTTCTAACTTTGTATTACAACCTAATGATCGGGTTTCCGTCCGGTATTTAAAAGGTTACTCTGAACAAATAAGAGTAGCGGTTGAGGGGGAAGCTAATTATCCAGGAAATTATACTATTGAAAACAAAAATGAAAAAATATCTGACCTGCTGCAACAAGCTGGCGGTATTACACAATATGCTTTTATTGAAGGAGCCACTTTAGTACGGAAAAATCCTTTTTTCAAAGAAGAAACTCAAAAAGAAACCTTTGAAGGTTTAGTAGAAAAAGAAAATATTACAGGAAAGCAAGACTCTACAAGCACTGAAATAGAAACGCTTAAAAACAGAAAAGAGTTTAGGGTGGGAATCGATCTACAAAAAATAATCAAGGATAATGACTCTAAACATAACTTAGTACTGAAAAGTGGCGATAGGTTAATTATTCCATCGACAAGACAAACTGTAAAAGTTCAAGGTGAGGTTTTAGTGCCTTCTTTGGTTCGCTATGAAAAAGGGATGACCTTAAAAGATTATATTAGTAAATCTGGAGGCTTTGCATCAGATGCCAAAAAAGGAAAAACGTACGTAGTGTATGCCAATGGCGATATTGCTTCCACATCACATTTTTTATTTTTCAGGAGTTACCCTAGGTTAGAACCAGGTGCCGTTATTTTGGTGCCAGCTAAGCCAGAAAATAGAAACAAGTTGTCTGCACAAGAAGTGGTAGGAATAAGTACTGGTCTTACAACTCTAGGACTTTTAATCGATAGATTACTTCAGTAATATGGAAAACGAGAAAACATCTGAAAAATCAGTATTTCAAATTGATACGCTTGAAATTCTAAAAATTTTAAATCGGTCTAGAAGATTCATTATAAAGATAACTTTGATATTTTTTGTTTTGGGGGTTATAATTGCAGTATTATCCACAAAAGAATATACTTCATCATCATCGTTTATACCTCAAATATCTTCTGATAAAGGTTTGGGTAAAAAATTAAGCGGTTTAGCATCCTTAGTTGGAGTGAATGTAGGTGGTGAATCTGGAGGTAATGTCGTCTTACCAACCCAATATCCATTGATTGTTGAGAGTACCCCGTTTAAAAAAGAACTTTTAGCCTCAAGAATACCGGCTAAGGGACAAGATAGCACTGTTTCCATATCGTACTATCTTGAAAACGTTAAGGAGACTAGTTTTCTTAACACTATTAAAGGATATACAATAGGACTTCCAGGTAAAGTTATGGGTGCTTTTTCATCTTCAGAAGTTGAGGAGGGAACACAAAAAAGAGATACATCTCTTTTTTATCTAACTAATAAAGAACAAGAGCAGTTAGATTATTTATATTCAAAGTTCTCAGTAAATATTAATGATGCTGATGGCTATATAGAGATACAAGGCACTCTTCCAGAGGCCAAGGCCTCTGCAAAATTAGTAAATAATATACAGGCACTCCTTCAAAAATTCATTATAGAGTATAACATTCAAAAATCCCAACAGGAATTAAAATACATAAATAAACGGTTTAGTGAAGTTGAAAAGGACTATTTTGATAAGAGAGCAGCCTTAGCACGATATAAAGACAGGAATGTAAATGTTATCAGTAATATAGCTCAAAATAGGTTAGAGCAATTACAAACTGAATATAGTTTATCCTCAGAGGTATATTCTCAATTGGCTGGCGAACAAGAAAGTGCGAAGTTAACGGTTAAAAAAGATACACCAGTATTTACAGTTTTAAAACCTGCTACTGTACCGCTGAAACCCTCTGCACCTAAAAAAGTGTTGATTGTATTGCAGTTTTTGATTGTCGGATTTATTATTGGCGCATTTATTGTTTTGTTCAGGTACTTTTACCCTTTCCTTAAAAGTAAAATTTCTAATTAAATTTTGATTAGTTTAATCTAAAAATAGTACCATGGATTTATTGAATATTGCCATCCAAGCTTCAGTAGAAGCTGGAAAAGAAATAATGAAGGTGTACGCGTCAGACTTCAAAATAGAAACCAAAGAAGATGAATCACCGCTAACTATTGCAGATAAACGTGCAAATGATATAATAATTTCCTATTTAAAACAAACCGATATTCCAATAATTAGTGAAGAAAACAAGCAAATTGACTTTTCTGAACGCAAACAATGGAAGCAATGTTGGATTGTGGACCCTCTAGATGGTACAAAAGAGTTTATAAAAAGAAATGGTGAGTTTACTGTAAATGTTGCTTTGATTAATAACGGTGAGCCAATTATGGGGGTAATTTATATACCAGATTCAAAAACACTGTATTTTGCTGAAATTGATAGCAAAAAAGCTTTTAAAGCTCAACTAGAAAACCATGATACAGCTTTAAGTGAAATTTATAAAAATGCTTCAGAGATAGCACCCATAAAAAACAAAGACAAAGCACGAATTGTAGGAAGCCGCTCACACTTAAATGAAGAAACACAAAAGTTTATAGATACCATTTCAGAAAACGAAGAGGTGGAAATTGTTTCAAAAGGAAGCTCCCTTAAATTCTGTTTGGTGGCAGAAGGAAAAGCAGATTTATATCCTCGCTATGCTCCTACGATGGAATGGGATACAGCTGCGGGTCAAGCAATTTGTAAGGCAGTTGGTATAACAGTAAATGTTCTCTCTACTAACAAACCTTTACAATACAACAAGGAGAATCTATTAAACCCTTGGTTTTTGGTCTCAAATCGAAACTAAGACACATGGGATGGGTAACTATACAAAAGAATCACACTACAGGAGTGTATTAAAAGGTATTTCTTGGCGTTGCATTGCTACCACGGATACTATAATAGTTGTATTATTGATAACAACTATCAATGGTGAACCTAGTATAGAAAATGCTTTAAAAATTGGTTTTATTGAATTTTTTATAAAACTAGTAATATACTACGTACACGAACGCTTGTGGCAAAAGTTTTTAGTTGGAAAATCAGTTACTCAAAAACAAACCTTATATAAAACAATTACTTGGCGAGTTATTGCTACAACAACAACCTTTTTAATTTCAGGTGCTGTTTTAAATGCTTTTGATGAAACAGCACTTTATGTTGCTTTAGCAGAGTTGGTTTCTAAGTTTATCTTATATTATATACACGAGCGTATTTGGTTACGGTTACCATTGGGAAGAATCAGAAACTTCTTTTTAAGAACAAAATAGAAATAAATTATGAAAGAAAACATCATTCCACATGAATTTAAAATAACCAAAACGGAAAGGGCTGAAATTAAAGGACATAATTCATTTCTGCTTTGGTTTACAGGGTTGTCTGGTTCTGGAAAATCCACTATTGCTAATGCGGTAGAACAAGAGTTGTATAAACAAAAAATACATACCTATACTCTCGATGGCGATAATGTAAGAAAAGGACTCAATAATGACTTAACCTTTACACCGGAAGATCGCACCGAAAATATCCGTAGAATTGCCGAAGTAGCGAACCTTTTTGTGAAGGCAGGAGTTGTTGTATTGGCAGCCTTTGTTTCTCCCTATAAAAAGGATAGGGAAATGATAAAAAAAACGGTCAAAGATGTTAACTTTGTCGAAATTTTCATTGACACACCCATTGAAGAGTGTGAGAAAAGAGACGTAAAGGGGTTGTATGCAAAGGCAAGAAAAGGATTAATCAATGATTTTACAGGAATAAACGCTCCTTATGAGGCTCCGGATAAGGCAACGATTACAATCGATACAACGAAGGTTTCCGTGTCAGAATCTGTTGAAATTATATTGAAAGCAATACAACCCAAACTAGAGTTATAAAGAAACTATGAGCAAGTATTATCTGAATTATCTAGACGAATTAGAGTCTGAAGCAATTTACATTCTACGAGAAGTATGGGCGCAATTTGAAAACCCCGTTATTCTTTTTTCTGGGGGTAAAGATTCTATTTTGGTAACGCATTTAGCTAAAAAAGCATTTTATCCTTCAAAAATACCGTTCCCACTAATGCATGTAGATACAGGGCACAACTTCCCTGAAACCATTCAGTTCAGAGACGATCTAATAGAAAAGTTTGATGCACAATTAATTGTTGGTTCGGTACAAGAATCAATTGATCAAGGGCGTGTAGCTGAAGAAAAAGGAAAAAATGCAACCCGAAATGCATTGCAAATCACAACCCTCTTAGATGCTATAGAAACCAATAAAGTGGATTGTGCCATTGGTGGAGGGCGTCGTGACGAAGAAAAAGCGAGAGCTAAAGAGCGCTTCTTCTCACATCGAGACGATTTTGGACAATGGGATCCTAAAAACCAACGGCCAGAACTTTGGAATATTCTTAATGGAAAACACTTTGAAGGCGAACACTTTAGAGCATTCCCAATAAGCAATTGGACAGAAATGGACGTTTGGAACTACATTAAACGTGAAAACATACAAATTCCTTCACTTTACTTCGCTCATGAACGAGAAGTAGTGTGGCGAAACAATTCTTGGATACCTGTTTCAGAATATTTAAAATTGGAAGAGAATGAAGAAATCGTCACCAAAAAAATCCGTTTTAGAACATTAGGAGATATTACTATTACTGGTGGTATGGAGTCTGATGCAGATACATTAGAAAAAATTGTTTTAGAAGTTTCTGCTATGAAACAGACAGAACGAGGTAATCGATCGGATGATAAACGCAGTGAAACAGCTATGGAAGATAGAAAACGCCAAGGGTACTTTTAATAATACAGAAGCACGATTACAATGAAAATTAGTGAAAATCAATTATTACGATTTACAACGGCAGGAAGTGTAGATGATGGAAAAAGCACCTTAATAGGAAGGCTACTTTTTGATAGTAAAGCTATTTTTGAAGACCAATTAGAAGCGGTAGAAAAAACCAGCAAAAAAAAAGGTCATGAAGGGGTAGATTTAGCTCTATTTACAGATGGATTAAAAGACGAACGGGAACAGGGTATCACTATAGATGTTGCCTACCGTTACTTTACTACACCAAAACGAAAATTTATAATAGCAGATACACCGGGGCATATACAATATACACGTAACATGGTTACTGGCGCTTCTACTGCTAATGCAGCTTTAATATTGATTGATGCCCGTCATGGAGTTGTTGAACAAACTAAACGTCATGCCTTTATTGCTTCATTATTACAAATTCCACATCTAGTAGTTTGTATTAACAAAATGGATTTGGTAGATTTTTCTGAAGAAGTATATAATACTATTATAACTCAATTTGAAGAATTTTCCTCAAAACTATATATAAAAGATATACGTTTTTTACCAATTAGCGCGTTATTAGGTGACAATGTAGTAAACCGTTCAGAGAATATGGATTGGTTCCAAGGTGCGCCATTATTATATACCTTAGAAAATATCCATATAAGTAGCGATATTAATAAAATTGATGCACGTTTCCCAGTACAAACCGTTTTAAGGCCTCAAAGCGAAGACTTTTTAGATTATCGTGGGTATGCCGGTAGGGTTGCAAGTGGTATTTTTAGACCAAATGATGAAGTTGCAGTAATGCCATCTGGATTTACGTCTAAAATTAAATCCATTGACACGTTTGGCGGAGAAATAGATGAAGCTTTTGCGCCTATGTCTGTATCTATCACATTAGAAGATGATATAGATGTTAGTAGAGGTGATATGATTGTAAAAGTGAATAACAAACCCGAAACAGAACAGGAATTTAGCGCTATGATTTGTTGGTTAAATAATGAAACTGCTAAAAATAGGGCAAAATATACAGTTATGCATACCTCTAATCAGCAAACAGCCATGATTAAAAGTGTTCTATATAAAATAGATATCAATACTTATAATCGAAACGAAGAGGATAAAGATTTGAATATGAACGATATTGCCCGTGTAACCATTAGAACAACACGAAGATTAATGGTTGATAAATACCGACATAATAGGAACACAGGTAGTTTTATTTTAGTTGATAATGTCTCAAATGAAACAGTAGCAGCAGGGATGATACTTTAATATAAGTATTTAGGCTCTACTTATTATCTAGATAAGGAAATTCAATAAATAAGGTGATTTTTTTTTAAAATGGTGATTATGGACGAGAAGATATGGCTTTCTTCCCCACACATGGGAGGAAACGAACAAAAATATATAAATGAAGCTTTTACTGAAAATTGGATAGCTCCATTAGGACCCAATGTAAATGGTTTTGAAAAAGACCTTGAAGATTACTTAGGCAACGATTCTCATATAGCATGTGTTTCCTCAGGTACAGGTGCGATTCATTTAGCTTTAGATATTGCTGGAGTTTCAAGAGGTGACGAAGTTTTATGTCAAACCTTTACTTTTTGTGGTTCTTCACATCCTATAACATATATGGGCGCAACCCCTGTCTTTATAGATAGTGAAGAAGATACATGGAATATGTCTCCAGAATATTTAGAAGAAGCAATTAAAGACGGTATAGCCAACGGTCTTAAACCAAAAGCTGTGATTATGGTCCACCTATATGGAATGCCAGCCAAAATTGATGAAATTGAAGCAATCTGTAAAAAATATAATGTTTTTTTAATTGAAGATGCTGCTGAGGCTTTGGGAGCATCTTTTAAAGGACGAAAATGCGGTACCTTTGGCGATTTATCTATTTTATCATTTAATGGAAATAAAATAATTACTACCTCTGGAGGAGGTGCCTTAGTGTGTAGAGATAAGAAAACAAAAGATAGAGCTATTTTCTTAGCAACACAGGCGAGAGATCAAGCTCCTCATTACCAACACTCCCAAATAGGCTACAACTATAGGATGAGTAATATTGTTGCTGGTATAGGAAGAGGACAAATGGAAGTACTTGATAAACATGTTAATCTTAGACGAGAAAATAATGTGTTTTATAAAGAACTTTTTAGTACTATTGAAGAAATACAAGTATTTTCTGAGCCTGACACAAATTTTTTTAGTAATCATTGGTTATCCGTTATAACGTGTAAAAAATCAGATAATCAGCAAATTATAGAAAAATTAAGATTACATTTGCTTAATTTTAACATAGAAAGTAGACCTTTGTGGAAACCAATGCATCTACAACCGGTATATAAAGGTTCAAAATTTTACGGTAATGAAACTGCCTTCAAACTTTTCAATAAAGGACTATGTTTACCTTCAGGATCAAATATGACAAATTCTGAAAAAGAAAGAATTAAAAATGCTGTTGCAGAGTATTTTAGTTGATAACTCCCCACTTTATTAGCTAAGAATGTTGATATGATAAATAAATTTAGTAAAGCTCTAAAAATTATATTTTCTTCAAAAGAAAGTAGATTAGATATTCGTAATGTAAAATATTTGCCAAGGTGGTCTGTATTGGTTATTGATGTCTTCTTATTAATCTGCTCCATTGTCTTTACAGTAGTTGTTCTACGAGATTTACACATTAATCACCTTCGCTTACTAGCTGCACCACAACAAATACTTTTAGTCTTAGGTATTAATATAAGTTTTATGCTGGTTTATAAAACCTATGCAGGTCTTATTAGACATTCTTCTTTTATGGACGCCTTAAAAATGGTGTTAGCCAGTACAAGTACATTTGTGGCGTTACTAATTACTAATATTAGTGTATGGGCATTTATGGGACAAAAAATATTTTTGACCTCTGCACTTGTAGTATATGCCCTATTTTCTTTTACATTTTTATTTTTATTCAGGCTAGCTGTTAAGCAACTTTACGAATACTTTAAACTATACCAAACAAATACCAAATTTGAAAACGCATTAATTGTAGGAATTGATGAAAATGCAATATCTGTAGCAGCAGCATTGGATATTGAACATCCTCAACGTTTCAAAATTAAAGGGTTTGTTTCTGCTCAATCCTCAAATAAACGGTTATTAATATTAGGGAAGCCAGTTGTTAAAATTAAAGATAAACTAAGTGAAGAGGTGCAAAAACTAAATGCCACTGCAGTAATTCTTTCTGGAGGTTCACTTACTTCAAAAGAAAAATTTGCTATTGTTGAAGATTGCTTGGAACATGATATCAAAGTATATAATTCCCCTTTGGTACTGGATTGGAGTGAAAATAATTCTGTCGCAAATCAAGTAAAAAATCTACAAATTGAAGATTTATTAGAGCGGGAACCTATTGATTTACATACAAAAGAAAAGTTTAAGCAACTTAAAGGAAAAACTATATTGGTAACCGGAGGAGCGGGATCAATAGGAAGTGAGATCGTGCGGCAATTAGCATCTTACAACCCAAAATTGGTATTGATTTTAGATCAAGCCGAAACCCCATTACATATATTACAACTGGAGTTGGACAATAAGTATCCCGACTTTAATTTTAAATGTATTATCTGTGATGTGGCAAATAGAAATAGGTTAGGAACCTTTTTCAAAAAATATGATATAGACGTGGTCTATCATGCCGCAGCATATAAGCACGTACCATTAATGGAGGATAATTCGCCAGAAGCCGTAGTAACCAATATTTATGGTACTAAAAACGTAGCAGATCTATCCGTAATCAATAAAGTATCCCGTTTTGTGATGATTTCTACTGATAAAGCCGTAAATCCAAGTAATGTAATGGGTGCTTCAAAAAGGGCTGCTGAAATGTATGTACAGTCACGTAATTTTTATACTAGTGGAACGGGTAAATCCTGTAAAACAAAATTTATTACAACACGTTTTGGTAATGTGTTGGGGTCAAACGGGAGTGTTGTTCCACTATTTAAAAAGCAAATTGAAAAAGGAGGCCCCGTTACTATTACTCACCCTGATATTATCAGATATTTTATGACGATTCCTGAAGCGTGTCAACTAGTTTTAGAAGCTGGTGCGATGGGAGAAGGAGGCGAGATATTCATTTTTGATATGGGTGAACCGGTTAAAATTATGGACCTTGCTATAAAAATGATAAAACTAGCTGGTTATAGTCCATATACGGATATTGATATAGAAATTTCAGGTTTACGTCCCGGAGAAAAGCTATATGAAGAATTAATTAGTCATACTAGTAAAGCTTTACCTACTCATCACAAAAAAATTATGATAGGAAAAGATGTAACTAAAGACTTCAATTTTGTAGATGGAAAAGTGACAAAAATCATTGAAGCTGCCTTGCGGTATGATGATACAGATGTAGTTACAAAATTAAAGGCCTTGGTTACCGAATTTATTAGTAAAAACTCCGAGTTTGAAATATTAGACAAAAAGGAGATAGTAAAAAAGAAGATAAATATTGCAAAAGAGGTTTCTTTATAAGAGAGGGAGAGCACTAACACTCAGAAGAAACAACGGTTAAAGATTATTTAATTTAATGAAACATTTTTTTACTAGGGCTAACAGAGACTCTTTATTTCGCTACCTTTCTTTTTAAGTGACATATACCCTTTTTTAATTTTAATAATTATAAATACTTTTCATTGGCTTCAAACCTTTATTTTTGTCTTGCTAGTATTTTGACATTTAAGAACAACATCTTTAATTAGTGTAGTAGCTATTTTTTATATGGGTATAAAACAAAAACTTTTCTTTATTGCCATCCTTTTAATGATATCTATTTCAGGAACTGCACAAAATTTGGAAATAAATTCTTCTGTTTCGGCTTCTGGTTACCTATCTACTGAAGGCGAACTCCCTTTTTGGATGGTTGTAAATCAAAATGGAGGGCTATCATCACAAACAGATGGCTTATTTGAAGGAGCTACAAAAGGACAGTATTTTTTATCTGAAAATAATAAAGCTAGTTTTACCGCTGGAGTAAGTTTTTTTTTAAGAAATGGAGTAGAAGATAAGCTACAAAGAAACGAGTTGTACCTTCAGTTTGAAAATTCATGGGTAAGAGCCACACTTGGCGCCAAAAACCCAACCGATCGATTTCAAGGTCTTTCCACTGTAAACGACAACTTCTTATTGTCTGGAAATGCAAGGGCAATTCCTGGTGTTTTATTGGAAACGGCTACACCTATTTCAATTTTTAAAAACATAAATATAGAAGGTGCCATTGGTCATTATGAAATGAATGACGACCGTTTTGTAAAAGATGCGATGCTTCATTATAAAAGATTATACGTCAATTGGCAATTAGGAGCTAAAAGCAAAATTACATTAGGGGTAGAACATTACGCACAATGGGGCGGAACTTCACCCACCCGTGGAAAACAGCCTTCGGGTTTTACAGATTTTATCGATATCTTTTTTGCTAGAGGAGGAGGAGAGGATGCTTTTTCGGGAGATCAACAAAATGCTTTAGGGAACCATTTGGGAATATATAATTTAGAGTATAATTACCATGATGATATTGGAACTTTTAAATTGTATCACCAACATCCCTTTGAAGATGGTTCAGGCACTGCTTTAAAAAATTTTCCTGATGGAACTTGGGGATTTTACTTTAAACCGAACAAAGAAGAATATAGTAGTTTTCTTGATGGTATTTTGATAGAGTATGTGCAAACAACCGATCAAAGTGGTATTACCTCAGAGAGAATTGGTGCCGATAATTATTTCAATAATGGAACTTATAATTCAGGATGGACTTATGAAAATACAGTTATTGGATTACCATTGATCACTCCAATTCCAAGAAATCAATCTATAGGATTTTTTTTTAACAACCGGGCACGAGCAATTCATATTGGTTTGTCAGCTTCTCTTAAAAAATGGTCTTTTCTTACAAAACATACCTATTCCGAAAATACTGGTTCATATGCAGTACCTTTAGAAACCAAACAAAAGAGCTTTTACAGTATACTGAATACGACATATTCTCTTGAAAAATATGGTAGTCTGTCTTTAATTGTTGGATTTGATTATAGTAACCTGACTCCTGAAAAGTATGGGACAGGGCTTACATATAGTTATGAGTTTTAAAGAGAGATTGTCCCGCCAAAGAACGTTTTAACTAGAATTTCAAAATCTAATTGTTGTCTATACTTTTTAATGTACAGTTTATTCAATCTCACCTTTTCTGGCCAAATAACTTCCCGGTTATAGCGTTCTGGATTTTTTTGATTGGCCAAAAGTTCCTCTTCTTTCCTAAAAGTTAAGGTAGCAAGGCCTGTAATCCCCGGACGTATGCTTAATATAATACGATCCTCTCCTGTTAATTGATCTGCGAACCCAGAAACATCAGGGCGAGGGCCAACCAGACTCATATCACCTTTTAGAACATTCCATAATTGTGGTAATTCATCTAGTTTGGTACGGCGGAGAAATTGACCAAACTTAGTGATACGCGGATCTTTGCTAGAAGTTACCGTTGTGTCCAGTCCTTCGACATTCTTCATCGTCCTTATTTTCCACATGGTAAAGGGTATTCCGTTTTGACCAATGCGGGTACTGCAATAAAGACCATTTTTTCTAGTGCTTATACGTGCCAAAACAAGCCCAAGTAGCAATAAAGGTGATACAATAAGTAAGCCGGTAGATGACAGTACCAAGTCTAGAATGCGTTTGATATATTTTTGAGATGAGGTCAAATTCAGTTATAAAAAATAGGTTATTTGTTAGACTTCGTAAAACGCAATTGTTTAAAACTTACCTTGTCAAAAACCAGTCCGCCTACGATAAGGAAAAGACCGATTATGGTTGGAAGCTGGATAGCTTCTTCCAACACAAAATAGATGACTACCAACGACAAAAAGGGCACCAAATACACCAAATTACTCACTTTGGCCGCAGTGATCGACTTTTTAAGGGCAATAGACCAGATAACAAAAGTGATTCCCATTTCGAATAGGCCAACATACACTGCATTTAGCCAAGTTTTAACGTTGATAAAAACGACTTCTGAAGTGAAGAGCAAGGCAATCACAATATATACAAACCCGAAGCAAAAATTAAAGAAAAGTTTGCTTAACTCGTCGCGCTCGTCTTTGATGTTAAAAATCCAGAATAAGGCCCAGATGATAGCCGATGCGAGACCCAAAAGAACACCTTCCTCACGGGTAAACGATAAGTTAATTAGGTTACCACCGGTAGCGATAATAAGTACCCCTATAAAACTAATACCAATAGCCATTATATTTTTTATACTTATTTTTTGTTTAAGCAAGGGTACTGCTAATAAACTGAGCATAATGGGCCAAGTATAATTCAGCGCTTGCGCTTCTTGGGCAGGTAATAAATCGTAGGTTTTAAACAAAACGATATAATACAAAAATGGATTTACCGCGCCATAAAAAGCCGACTTCAGAATAGCTTTTGGAGGGAGTTTAGCCAGGTTTCGGTATTTCTTGGTCACCAACATGAGTATACTCAAGGCCATCAAAGCCGTGGCCGAAGACCAAAACAGCAATTGTAAAAAGCTATAGCTTTGCAAAGCTATTTTCATGCTAGTTGCTACTGTACTCCATAAAAGCACAGCAATCCCCGCATACATATAGGCTTGTTTTTGATTTTTCATGTAAGCTC
Source organism: uncultured Marixanthomonas sp. (assembly GCF_963974425.1). Taxonomy (NCBI): domain Bacteria; kingdom Pseudomonadati; phylum Bacteroidota; class Flavobacteriia; order Flavobacteriales; family Flavobacteriaceae; genus Marixanthomonas; species uncultured Marixanthomonas sp. The sequence goes on along the minus strand of NZ_CAXBCK010000014.1, from coordinate 56,834 downwards.
TTATTTCAAAGCTTAAATGTAAATTGATAAAAAGGCATGTCCAAGGTATTTCAAGGAAATTTTCAAGGAGGAGTTTTGCTTGGTTAGTCTAGTACAGTCGGTGGCCTCGATACAATCCCGATTTACATCGGGGCCACTCGGAAACCTTTGGTTCGTCTTCTGCAGCTAGTATCCTTGATACGAATTTAAAAATTATTATGCGCTTTTAAATTCATCTGCTTAAAATACGGCAGGCAGGCTCTGACAACTTTGACTTTGCTTTTAGATAGACCACATCTAGTTCTTTGATTGGCACCTGATAGAAGGGGTGCGGTATACCGAGCCTGTCGAAGCGTATCGAAAGGTCAGTTTTGAAAAAGCAATACACCAAGGTTACTTAGCGATAGTCACTGAGCGGAGTTGAAGTGAGCCGAAGGATGATTTCACTAATTATACCTAATAATCCTTCCAGGGTTTCCAACAACAACAGCTCCATCAGGAACATCTTTAATTATTACTGCACCAGCGCCAATCATTGTTTTCTTCCCAACATTACTTACACCTGTCATTAAAATAGAACCGATTCCAAAATAAGCTTGTTCTTTTATATTTATAGACGCACCTATATTAACTCCTTGTGAAAAAAAACAACCTTTCTCAATAATTACGTGATGAGCTATATTTACTCCCATACTTATCATAGAATAATCAGATATAGAAGTAAATGGCATTATATTGGTAGAAGGTAAAATATAAACTCCGTTACCAATAGATACGGAGTGATGTATCAAAGTTTCTGAATGTATAAAACTTGGTGTAGAAAAACCTTCTTGATTAATCTTTTCAAGCAAAGACACTCTTATTTGATTATTTCCAATAGGTACAAATACTGAAATAGTGCGATCTAATTTTGAAAATAAGAACTCAGAATTTCCTAAAATAGGATACTTACTAACCTTTTTTCCAATTAACAAGGGGTTATCATCGATAAAACCCAAGACGTTGTATTGATCTTTCAAATAAGATGCATAAACCTCTCCATAGGTTCCAGCGCCATAAATAACACATTTTTCCATATTATTCATCCCCTTTAAAAGGTTTCATAGTTAAGGTTTTTGAACTATTAACATCTTTTGACTGGAAAACTTTTTTAATTGTTAAAACAAAAATTTTAACATCTAGAGTTAAACTTAGGTTTTCTACATACCAAACATCAAATTTAAACTTTTCTTTCCAAGAAATTGCATTACGACCATTTACCTGAGCCCAACCCGTAATACCTGGACGTACTTCGTGTCGTTTTTTTTGTGTTTTATTATATAGTGGTAAATAATGCACTCGAAGTGGCCTAGGACCTATTAGGCTCATATCACCTTTTAAAACATTTAAAAGTTGAGGAATCTCATCCAATGAAGTTTTTCTAATAAAAGATCCTATTTTTGTTAATCTGTGCTGATCGGGAAGTAAGTTGCCATTATTATCTGTTTTATCGTTCATGGTTTTGAATTTGATAATACTGAAAATTTTTTCATTCTTACCAGGTCTTTCTTGAAGAAAGAAAGGTTTCCCATTATTTGCAATGAAAAGTCCAACAGCTATAATTAAAAAAAATGGACTAAAAATTAGTAATCCAAGAAAAGCTACAATAAAGTCAAATAAAATTTTCAGGGTGTTTTTATACATCAGCAATTTTTTTTAGATTCTGCAAATAACTATTGGCCAAAACAGATCTATCAAAATTATCTTTGGCATAACGATACCCATTTTCACCTAATCTTTTTAGCTCTTCCGGATTTAGTTGCCGGTATAAGTTAATTTTATCAACAAAGTCATTTGAGTTTTCAGGTTCTACAAATACTCCACAGTCAGCCGTTTCAACTAGTTCTTTTGACACACCGTCAATCGCAAGTAGAATAGGTTTTTTGCAAGACATGTAATCAAATGTTTTATTAGAATAAATAGTTTTAAAAGTATCATTTTTTATGAGAACTGAAGCCCCCATATCACTAGAAATAACAAATTTAAGCGCTTCTTGTTTTGGAACAGGGTCAAAAAATACAACGTTCTGAATGTTTTCATCTTGTACTCTTGAGACAAGTTCTTCTTTTTTCATACCATCACCAATTAAAACAAAGAGTACATTCGAATCTTTTAATAATATTGCAGTATCTATAATTTGATGTAATCCATTTGCTAAACCATGGGCGCCAATATAGGTAATAACAAATTTATCTTCCCAGCCTCTATCTATTCTAAATTTAGAGCTATCAAAGTCATTGATTAACTTTTCGGACATTTCAAAATCAGCTGCATTTGGGATCATAATCAGCTTCTCTTCCGGTATGTTTTTATTATGTATCAACTTCTCATGAAAAGCTGGAGTTAGTACATTAATAAGGGTTGCTTTTTTATAAATAAATTTTTCAAACCAATACGCAAACTTAATGATTATCTTGTTTTTTAGAACACCGGTATCGATAGCAGATTCTGGCCATAAATCACGTACTTCAAAAACAAACGGTACACGTTTAAATACAGAAATTAAATAAGCGATAATACCTACAAATAATGGAGGACTCGTCACCAAAACTAAATCATATTTTCCTTTTATCTTAAATAAACCGGCATAAGTCCCAGAAAAGACAAAGGAAAAATAAGCCCAAAGTCTTCCTAAAAAATTCGAGTTGTAAGATTCAGAAACATTACACCGCCAAACAGTAATCCCTTTCTGTTCTCGTTTTGTTACAAAGTTACCCCTATATTCCTTTTTCTTCTTTTTTGATTGTCCGTCGAGATCTCCTGCAATAACCGTAATATCATGCCCTTTCTCATGCCAGATTCTGGCCATTTCGTTGAAACGAGCACCACCAGTTACATCCAGCTCCTTAAAATATTGATGGATTATTAATAGTTTCATTTATTTAATTTAATTAGTGTTGTGAAACCATTGCCTTTCGTTTTAAAACTAAGCCTAATGGAATTCTGCTTTTTTCCGTAATAACTAGAATATGATTTAACCTCTCTTATAGGTTGTAAAGTATTACCTTCAAAATCTTTACTTGTTATAGTAACAAAATGTTCAAAATCCGGATTTATCTGCCAATATTGGGTAAGTTCAAGGTTATTGGTGTTTTTTATTTTGTCTTCAATACTCCATATTGTTTGATTGTCAATTTTTTGAACACTTCGGGTATGATATATATTTCTTTTGATTTGTCTAAATGCACGTATGGTTCCTTGAAATTTAAATTTTGATGCGTCTTTTTGTAACGTAGCAGCAGCATTTTTAACCCAATAATACCATATAAACCGACTACCTTTTAACATTTGATCTTCACCATTTACTGAAACGGTATTATGACCTTCGACTCCTCTAAAAAATGCTATATTCTTTTTTGTAGTATTATATTTAAACGAACCTGTGTCCCAAAGTATGTTTTCTCCTTTATACCAAAGATCAAAATGTAAGTTATCTGATTGGTTTGGTCTGCTCTTATATACTCCGCATCTAAAAAATGAGAAAGATTCTTGGTCTCTAAACATATAATAACCTCCTTTTTCAAATGAAGAGATTTGCTTTTTTTCTAATATTGCCAATAAATTAAACTTACTAACTACAGAACCAAACCATTTTTTTTCTTCAACTATCTCTTTACTTTTAAACAAATCCTTTTCTGTCAATATGGAATGCAACGTATTTAATTGGCTTCGGTAATCCCTGTATTCTGTGTTTGTTAATGGAAAAAATAGCGCGCCATCATTTGAGCCTTGATTGGGGAGGTGGCCAGAGGAATCCATCATACATTGATAAAGAAAGTTTACCGATTTGTATGCTTTATTATAAACGTTTTTAGAAAACGGTTTTTTATGAATTTCTGTTAAGGAAAGTCCGAGAGAAAGAAGTTGTATAACTACACGATGGTAATTCATAGAAAATTGTAGAAAAGTTCCATCCTTGTATATTTGATAATCTATTTCTTGCTCGAACCACTTACGACCATCTTTTGCCCATTTTTTTGATTCAGGGAAAAATGGAAATAATAATTCTGCCAATGATAGCATCAATGTTTCGGTAATAGCGTGATTATTCCTAACAGCAATTCTTGAAAAATGAATGTTTTGACGAACATGGTGCAATTGCCAATAGATACTGTTCATTATAATCGCAAAACGTGCTTCAGTTAATTGAGGTGATTCTTTGTAGTAATAAAGGGCAAATGTCCAGTTAATGATTCGCAAACTCATTTCTTGGCTACACACATAATTGGGGCCTTGATTAATTGGATTTTTAGCTATAAAGTCTTCAATTTCTGAGAATACAAATTTAGATTGATCTTCTTGAAAATGGTAATCAAACCGAATAAGATCGTATAAATAAGAAAAACGAGCTTTTTCCCATACAAATTTTATATCTCCTGTTTCTTCTGAAAAGCTCTGTATCTCAGACCAATGTTTTTCTATATTATATTGATATCCAGTTTCTGGGTTGGTAATCCAGTCATAATTTATTCCCAAATCAAATGTTTGGCTACTGAAGAATTTAATTTTTCCCAATTTTATCTTTTTCACAGTATCTTTCAAAATAGGGTAGGAGGTCTTCTCTAACTCTTTAATGTTTTTTCCCTGAAAAAAAAAGGGAGGTGTGTTAGTGCGCCATTCTTTAAGTGTTATAAAGGTTTTAAATGTGGGACTCGTAGGGAATTTTGTTTTTAAAATGCCTGTTTTAGCGTTGAATAAATATTCAATCCTGAATAGAACGTAACGGAAGCCCATATTCTGAAAAAAATCAAGTATCCGTAATAAGTTTTTCATAAAGAAATTTATTCAAGTATATTTTTTATTTAAAATTTATTAGACAATTTTTGAAAGTAGCATATTTAATTCTTTAAACTATACTGAACTGCGTTGCAAAAATGCTGATAATAATTGTCAAAATGATAAATACCTGTAATCTTTTCAAAGGATTGTCTTCCCATCTCTTTTCTAATCTTTTCATTAGTATATAAATACGAAACTTTTTCAAGTAAAATTTCTTCATTTAAATTTTCAAGAATAAATCCATTAGTATCATCAATGAGGTCATGTTCAGTGCCATCTGCAATACCAGTAATTACTGGTAATTTATTTAGCATAGCTTCGCAAATTGCTAAACCTCCTAGTCCTGGTAAAACCATAATATCACAATACTGTAATATACTACTTGCACCTTTATTTATACGTCCGTGAAAAACTACTTGTTTAGCGACACCAATTTTAGTGGTTTTATTTTTTATTTCTTCTAAATATTCTCCATCTCCGATAACATGTAAACGTCCTATATTGTTATACTTTTTGTTGAACTGTGAGAGTACATTAATTAATACATCTAAATTTTTAGACTTGGTTATTGAACCTATAAAACATATATTAAAGTAATTTTGAAAAGAATAATTTACTGTATTATTTTGATATTCTTTAATTTCCTTCAGTTTTTTATTTGTATCCAAAACGTTTACACCTATAAAAATTTTTTCTTTAGGAATACCGTTTGAAATAAAGTAATTTTCACCTTGTGTACTGTACGTGAAAATTGCATCACTCCTTCTTTCTATAAAAATCTCCCATTTTTTTACTTGCCTTCTTATGCCTTTAAATTGGCGGTTTTTTAATTTTCCTAAACTCCACCAGATAAATTTTTTACCAAATAACTTTGCATAGAGAAATGCAATCGATGCGTTTATTAAAGAAGACGAACCTTCAGAAAAAATTACTTTTGGATTTGCAATAATTAATCTAAAAAACAAAAAAGGATAAAAAGGCATTGCTCCTTTACTATTATTGGTTTTAAATGGTAATCTAATTGTAAAAAACTTTTTACTTTTGATGTTGGTATGTGAAAATGAGGTGTTTTTTAATTTTGTATTAGGTATACCAGCTCCATAAAAAAGATCGAAATCAAAAAGATCATCTTCTGCAATTTTTTCATAAAATGGCAGTCGGTAGTGCATAATAACTTGATAAAGTACTACTAGTTTCGTTTTTTTAGGCATATTTTTTTAGAAAAGATTCAATTCTATGTTTGAAAAAACATTTTAAAAGTATTCACTTTGTTAGCTTTGATAAAATTAAATTAATTAATAACTCAATTTTTTAAATGTTGAGTGTAGGTTTTTAATATTGTACTATTTTTTAAATCAATACTTTCATTTAAATGAGTGGCGGATTGCACATTTTTTTTAAAGCTTTTTTTTGAAGATTCCCACCATACTACTCCATCTACTTTACAATTATATGGTGAAATGTAATTTTTTATGTGTTCTAAATATCTAGACATTTCATTTTTACCTAATAATTCACCACCAAACATTTTGTTATTAGTACTTACGATATACCATACGAAAGGAATGACTTTCTTGTCTAAGCGATCTGCATAACTAAAGGCAGTATCTAGGTTTTTATTCCAATAAATGTTATTGGCTTTTTCTCCTTTTTCTTTATCGGGATACAAAACATATAACGAAGGGAATATATAGTCTACTTCTGAAAGTATTGCATCCAATTTTGTACCAACATTCCACTTAGTTTGAGATTTGTAATATGTTCTATAAGGAAGACCATAAATACCTAACTTAACATTAGGTCTACGTATACGTATAAAGTTGATCAATTTTTTAAACTCTTGAATTGCTTCTTTATATTTTCTGTGAGTAACGTCATAATTCCTTATATTGTCATAATAACGATTTTCTAAATTAACACATAAAACGCCTTCGTCGTTTGGTTTAGGAAATAGCTTTTTTAAATGTTTGTCAACACTCTCTAAATTTATTGTTCCTTTTTTGTGAGGGTCGATCATATATCCTCCTAGAAGTTTGATTTCAGAAAGATAAGGTTGCTCATTAATAAAAGACTTGCCCTCTTCAGAATATCGACTTTTGAATACATAAATATTAAAATCGCTTTTCTGATATTGAGAATAAGAAAAACAATAAAATAATAAAAAAGGTATAATAATTATTTTACACATATTTTTCATGAATGCTTTTTTTTAAAGAATAATCTGTTGCTAATACTAATGCCATAGATGTCCAAAACCATGAAGCATTATAAATAGCTCCTGAAAACATATTTTGAACAAAAGATTGGATAAAAATTACGGCTACCCATATTAATTCTTTATGATTTTTAAATATAGATAAGCATGATTTCCATGTCTTAAAAATTAAAACAAAAAAAGGAATAAACCCCACAATTCCAGTAGCTTGTAAAACCTCAAACAAAATATTATGAGGGTATAATGGGTAATTTTTTACTTTCAAGGAATCACCAAAAATTGGATTATTCTTGAACTGGTTAAAAGATCGTTCCCAAATTGATAATCTCGATGCTGAACTATTGCCTTGTTCAATAGCTTCAGAAATACTTAAAAAGCGATCTAACAACCCACTTTTTAATGTATTATCTAAATAAACAAATAACAAAAGACAAATAATTAACACAGTAAAACTTTTTAAAAAAAAACTTGCCCCTTTGCCTGAAAAAAAATATATAATAAAAGGCACAAAAACTGCAACCAATGACCCTCTTGAAGCACCTAGAAAAAATGGAATTACACTCAAAAAAATAACAATAAGCATTAAAAAACGTTTACGAAAAGAAACAGAATTTGTTAACAAATAAAAGCTTAATACCCCTATAGTTAAGGCTGAACAATAAGATAAAGTTAAAGGAGAGATTATAGCTTCTCCTACAATACCACTCGCCAATCTACCTACGTTGCCTATAAATTGTTTATATGATAATATCGTTAATATAGAAAAAACAGCACCGCCAATAAGAAAACTGTTAAAAATAATGTTTAATCTTTTTAATGTTATTTGTTGAAAAACAATACCCATAAATGGAAATACACAAAATGCTATAAAATATAGGAAAACATCCAAAATAGACATATAATAATTGATCCCTCTAAGATATTCAATCAGTAGGCGAAAACTAAAAACTAAAAAAAAGAATAAAGACCATTTTATCCCACTACTTTCTCTTAAGTTTTCTCTATTTTTCCATAAGAGTATTAATAGCATTCCTATTATAAATAACCTTAAGGGAATTGTTATTTTTCGAGATAACTCACTCATTCCAGCATCAAATAATACTAGTAAAATTGTAAAATAACCCAAAAAGGTCAGGAAAAATATTCCGAAAAATAAAATAATGTTTGAATTATTTAACTTTTTCTTTAACATTCAATTTTTTTGCTTTTAAGTTTATAAAAGTAAATATAGGTCAAAAAGAAGATTATTATTATAGCTATAAAGTAAAAGTTTAGTTTATAATAAACACACAACGACAGTATCCCTCCAAAAATAAAAACCTCTAAAAGCTCACCATTAAACTTGTACTTATTAGCCATAAATACAAATAAGAATGCTTGAATTATATAAGATATGAGAGTAGTAAACACAGCGGCATAAATGCCGTAAATAGGGATAAAGTAAACGTTTAACCCTATATTAATAGACGCACTAACAATGGACATAACGGCGATTGGGAGTGATCTTTTATCATAAATCATAGTATAGTTAGACTTGAGGTAATAGGGGTATATTAAAAATGCAATGGCAATAAGTGGTATGTATTTAAAAACCAACGTGTAACTTTCGTCATAAAAATAGGGTAAAACATAATTTGATGCCAATGTAATTAAAATATATGCAAGCAAACCAAAACCTATTGAAATCAACAAAAATTTATTTAATATCTGTTTTCGTTGGGCGTCCCGCTTTTCTTTATAAATCATAGGCTCCAAAAAAACTGATATACCTACAAACGCAAAAATCATGGTCGAACCAAATGAATAGGCTAATGTATAGAGCCCCACCTCATTTAAAGACATATAACGTTCTAAAATAAACTTATCTGCATTTCCTAACAAATTTCCTGCTACACCGTGAAACATAAAAGGCCAAGAAAAAGCGAATAGGGACAAAAATGTTTTTTTGCTGAAAGTTGGTTGTTCATTGTCGGTACGTTGGGTTCTAAATAAAATGTTTGCTGTAATAGCTGCAATAATAGCTCCCACTACGTAACCCAAGTAATGCTGGGAAATAAAAACACATAAAAGTACCAAAGTGAATTTACACCCTTGGATAAACAGCCTGCCCTTAAAGTACTTTTTATGGTTTTCCTCGACTCGGAGCATATTCAAGGTAATAAGGTTAGTGCCCTGAAAATAAATAAGTACTACAACCAATATAAGATCGGGAAATAAATGTAAACCAAAAAAAGTTTTATATCCTGCTCCGTATAAAATTGATATAATTATGATTAAAAATAAGTGCGTCCATAATGCCGAAGAGAAAATAGTTTTTTTAAAACCAGTATACTTTGATTTTTCCCCATAAAAACGTAAAACGGCACGTTCAAAGCCAAGAAGTGAAATCAAAGGAATCACCATTTCTATAGAAACTAAAAGCCCTACTTTTCCATAATCTGTAGTAGACAATAGTAAAGGCAGCAAAAGGATTGTTAGTTTATTTAACCCTTTTGCTATCCCTTCAATAAAACCGTAAGAAAATATTTTCTTAAGCAAGACATTTATTTATTTCTAACTCCACAAAAATCCAACACAATTTGATCTTCTTTAAAAGATAGATTTTTGAACTCAGTATGTGACACTAAAAGCACAACAATATCAGCTTTCTGTACCGCTTCTTTATAATCTGTTAATTTAAAAACCTGATGGTCCTCAATATTGGGTTCTACAATATAATAGTTTTCATCACGGGCATCTTGCAATACTTTTTGTACAATGTATTTGGCAGGAGATTCCCGTAAATCGTCTATATTAGGCTTAAAAGCCAATCCCATCAGAGCAACACTCGGCTTACGCCCGTTTTTAATATGAAAGTCCTGCTTTGCTTTTTTAACTTGCTCAGCAACCCAAAAGGACTTATAATTATTTATTTCTCGGGCTTTACCAATTATTTGGGATTCCAAGGGAAACTCTGAGACAATAAAATAAGGATCTACTGCAATACAATGCCCACCAACCCCACAACCGGGTTGCAAAATATTTACTCTAGGATGTTTATTGGCAAGTTTTATTAATTCCCATACATTAATATCTGCCTTGTTACAAATAAGCGATAATTCGTTAGCAAAGGCAATTTGGACGTCCCGACTTGAATTTTCCGTGAGTTTACACATTTCAGCAGTCCGAGCATTGGTTTCGTGTAGCTCTCCTTTCACAAATTGTTTATAAAAATCAATTGCTTTTAGTGTGGAATTCTTATCAACCCCACCAATTACACGGTCATTGTGTACCAATTCATGCATTACATTTCCGGGCAATACACGTTCCGGGCAATACGCAATGTGAATTTTATTGGTAAGTTCTGGTCGTTTTGTATAAATGAGATCGCGCATTTTTTCTGTTGTCCCAACTGGAGATGTAGATTCTATAATATACAAATCGCCCTCTTTTAATAGTGGTAAGATTCCGTTGGTTGCTGCTTCAACATAGGAAATGTCTGGTTCATGGTTCCCTTTAAAAGGGGTGGGCACTACAATTAAATAGGTGTCAGCTTCAATAGGTGTTATGTCAGCTTTAAGGTAACTGTTTTCGACCGCCTTAGCAACTACAGCATCAAGGTCAGGCTCTACAATATGTATTTTTCCTTTGTTTATGGTTTCCACCACCTTTTGATTAAGGTCAACTCCGTGAACAGGGATTTTGTTGTCTGCGATAAGTGCCGAAGTAGGCAAGCCTATATACCCAAGGCCAATGGTTGTAACTTTATTTTCCATCTTGTATTAATTGTCTAATTTTTTTAAAAACGCAACGATATGCTTACAGGCTTTTCCGTCTCCATACGGATTGTGTAAGGTGCTCATTGCATTAAATCTATCTTTATTGGTTAAAAGGTCAAGCGTTTCATCAACAATAAGTTTCTGGTTTGTACCAACCAGTATTACCGTTCCGGCATCTACTGCTTCTGGGCGTTCTGTTGTGTCTCGCATAACGAGAACAGGCTTCCCTAAACTAGGGGCTTCTTCCTGAACGCCGCCACTATCTGTTATTATTATTTTGGAACGATTCATCAACCAAATAAAGTCTTGATAAGCCAATGGATCAATCAATTTAATGTTAGATACATTTTTTAAGATACGGTTAACAGGTTCTTGTACTTTAGGGTTTAAGTGTACGGGGTATACAATGGTGGTTTTGGGTCTGCTTTCAGCAATTTCCTTTAAAGCATTACAAATACGGATAAACCCATCTCCGTGATTTTCCCTACGATGCCCAGTAACCAAAATAACTTCATCGGAGCCTAATTGTTTTTTTAAGTCTTTTATCAAATTGCTTGGATTTTCATTGACTTTATCGACACTTTGTAACAAGGCATCGATTACTGTGTTTCCTGTTACCAAAATGGATTCTTTTGACACACTTTCTGAAATCAAGTTGTTTTTTGATGTTTCAGTAGGAGCAAAGTGATAATCGGAAACCCTTCCGGTTATCTGGCGGTTAATTTCCTCTGGAAAAGGAGACCATTTATTATGTGTACGTAATCCAGCCTCAACGTGACACACCTTAGCACCGCTATAAAAGGAAGCTATGCTTCCAGCCATAGTAGTGGTGGTATCTCCATGAACGCAGACGTAATTTGGTTTAAACTCTTCTAATACTGGTTTTAAACCTAAAATTATATCTCCGGTGAGGCCATATAGGTTTTGGCCAGGTTTCATCAGGTCCAAATCGTAATCGGGTACGATATCGAAAAAATCTAATACCTGATCCAACATTTCCCGGTGTTGTGCTGTTACACATACCTTGATTTCAAATGTATTTGAGTTTTTTTGAAACTCTTTTACAAGTGGGGCCATTTTTATGGCTTCTGGCCTTGTGCCAAAAAGGATAAGTACTTTTTTCATGTTCTATAACTTAGCTTGAGCTTTATTTTTTAAAATACCCTTCACATCATAAACAACGGTATTCTTATTTTTCAACCGTTCCAAATCCAATTCTAAAAACTGGTTGTGGGCAACAGTAAGTACAATAGCATCATAATTACCAGTAGGACAATTTTTTATGGTGTTTAAACCATATTCCTGTTGTACCTCCTCTGGGTCGGCCCATGGATCGTAAATGGTCAGCTTTGTTTCATATTCTTTTAACTGTTTAATAACATCGACTACTTTTGTATTTCGCACATCAGGGCAATTTTCCTTAAATGTAATCCCTAATACTAGAATATTGGCATTCTTAATTTTTAAATTGTTACGAAGCATTAATTTTATAACTTCACTAGCTACGTACTGTCCCATACTATCATTCATACGGCGTCCAGCCAAAATGATTTCAGGGTGATAGCCCAACTCTTGTGCTTTTTGAGCCAAATAGTAAGGGTCGACCCCTATGCAGTGCCCGCCAACTAAACCGGGTTTAAAGGGTAAAAAGTTCCATTTTGTTCCGGCGGCTTCCAAAACGGCGTGGGTATCAATATTCATCATATTGAAAATTTTTGCTAATTCATTAACAAAAGCAATGTTGATGTCGCGTTGTGAGTTTTCAATTACCTTAGCAGCTTCGGCTACTTTGATAGTAGGGGCGAGGTGAGTACCTGCAGTAATAACTGAGGCATACAATGTATCAATTTGTTTCCCAATTTCAGGAGTGGAGCCAGAAGTGACTTTTAATATTTTATCTACTGTGTGTTCTTTGTCTCCTGGATTAATACGTTCTGGAGAGTAGCCCGCATAAAAATCTTTATTGAAAGTAAGACCAGAAGTTTGTTCTAAAACGGGAATACATTCTTCTTCGGTTGCACCAGGATATACAGTAGATTCGTAAATTACAATAGCTCCTTTTTTAAGAATACTTCCTACTGTTTCACTTGCTTTAATAAGTGGCGTTAAAACGGGACGGTTATTTTTGTCTACAGGAGTGGGGACAGTAATAATAAAATAAGTACAGTCTTCTAGGTCTTCAGAATTAGTAGTACAAAAAAGCCCAGCTTTTTCTTTATTATTATGTGTTGGGTTTTTTGAAACAAGAACTTCTTGAAGAATATCATCCTCAACCTCTAAGGTGCTATCTCGACCAGTCATTAGCTCATTTACACGTGCTTGATTAATGTCAAATCCTACAACAGCATATTTTGTTGCAAAAAGTCTGGCTAAGGGCAAGCCAACATAGCCTAAACCGATGACTGCAATCTTAACTTGGGGACTAGGTGACTGGGAGTTTTGGAGATTGGAAGATGATGCTTTATCAGAATTATTATTTTCTATTTCCATGTTGCTTATAAAAAGATGTTTAGCGGAATGCAAAACTAATTATTGAGGTTGTATTTACCTATTTATTTCTTGATTTGTATTTTGATTTAAAGCGTCCATTTTTCTGGGTGAATAATCATATTGACTACCATGCCCAAAATGTGATCGTACTTTTTAAAAAGTTCTGAATGGACTTCATTTTCTATATAGTCACAGGCCTGAGCGTAATCTAACCAGGTTTGTGTTTCTGCCGCTTCACCTTCTACATCCGAAAGTTTAGTTATAAATGCTTTTTCATACCTTCGTTTGCGCCAAGCTTCAGCCAAATTTCCTGAAACGGAGCGGGATGATCTTCGTATTTGGTCAGTCAGCGAAAACCGTTCTTCTTTCGGAAAGGATTTGGTAGCATCAAAAATAAGCATACCAGCCTCAAACGAAAGCTGATAGACCTTCAAGTCTTTATGTGTTTTAATACTACCCATATCAGTTTGTTTTATAATTCCAAATCTCCCAGTCACCCAGTCTTCCGGTCTCCTAGTCATCAAACATTTACAAATGCTCCCAATACCAATCCACCGCTTCTTGTAAACCTTCTTTGAACACGTGGGTAGGATTGTAGTTTAAGTTTTGTTTTGCTTTATTTATAGATGCTAATGAATGCGGAATATCTCCTTTTCTGTTAGGACCATGTTCTATTGCTACATCAGCTATTTTAGAATCGTAAACAGATAAATAAGTGCGTAAATCTTCCGCCATAGATTTAATAGTAGTTCTGTCTCCTACAGCGGTGTTATATACTTCATTCAAAGCTTTTTGATTATCGGTTGTAATAGCCAATAAATTCATTTGTACCACATTGTCTATATACGTAAAATCACGTGAAAAAGTTCCATCCCCATTAATAGTAGGGCTTTCGTGATTCATAAATTGAATAACAAACTTTGGTATCACGGCGGCATAAGCTCCATTAGGGTCTTGCCTTCTTCCAAATACATTAAAATAGCGTAACCCGATGGTATCTAAATTATACGTCCGTTTGAAGTTGTCAGCATATAATTCGTTAACATATTTTGTAATGGCATAGGGAGACAATGGCTTTCCGATAACCTCTTCTACTTTCGGAAGATTTTCAGAATCACCATAAGTAGAGGAACTAGCCGCGTATACAAAGCGCTTTACGTTATTATCACGAGCCGCGACAAGCATGTTTAAAAAACCAGAAACATTTACATCATTGCTGGTAATAGGATCTTCTATAGAACGAGGAACAGACCCTAATGCAGCTTCGTGTAAAATAAAGTCTACACCTTTACATGCCTCTTGACAGGTTTTTAAGTCTCTAATGTCACCTTCTATTAGATGGAAGTTTTCTTGTGATAGAAAAGGAGCTATATTCTTTTTGTGTCCCGTTGCAAAATTGTCTAAACAGATAACAGAGCTTCCAATTTTTAATAGGGCTTCACATAAATTGGAGCCTATAAAACCTGCTCCTCCTGTAACTAAAACAGTTTTGTATTTGAGTGAATTAAACATATTAGGTTGTTATTGTATAGTATTCAAGTATACTTTGGGGAGAAAGTATTTTTTAAAATTTTTGCAAATATACAATTCATTTACGTCTATCAACTCTAATAATACCTTATTCTTATGTTTTAAATCACTTCTTTCTAAATAAAAACCCCAAAGGCAACCAAAGAAAAATAAATAGGTACCACCCGGTAATAAGTCCGATTATGGTGACTAGTATTCCAATACTGATTAAAATCAATTGTAGTTTAGTGAGTTTCATATTCTGAAAAATAATAAAAAAGCCCCAACTAAGGGGCTGATTACTATAATTCAATTACCTGTTGGTTGGAAAGGATATCTTCAAACGTTTCCCTTTTTCTAATCAAATGCGCTTTTCCTTTGTACCAAAGTACTTCGGCTGGGCGATATCTTGAATTGTAATTGCTCGCCATAGAAAAACAATACGCCCCAGCATTACTGAACGCCAAAATATCGCCTTCGCGAATCTCTGAAATTCTCCTATTATTTGCAAACGTGTCAGTTTCACATATATACCCAACCACACTGTAAAAACGCTCTTTCCCTTTAGGGTTTGATACATTTTCAATCTCGTGCTGCGATCCGTATAACATGGGTCGTATTAAATGGTTAAACCCGCTATCTACCTGTGCAAAAACGGTAGAGGTAGTTTGCTTCACTACGTTTACTTGTACTAAAAATTTACCAGCTTCACTTACCAGAAATTTACCAGGTTCAAAAGCTAGGGTTAATTCCTTCCCGTAGTCTTTGCAAAACTCATTAAAGCGCTTGCTTAGTTTTTTTCCTAATTCTGAAACATCTGTTTCAATATCATCTTTTTTATAGGGTACTTTAAATCCGCTACCAAAGTCAATAAATTCTAGGTTTTTGAAGTGCTTAGCGGTTTCAAATAAAATTTCAGCAGCATATAAAAATACTTCAATATCTAGAATATCACTACCCGTGTGCATATGGATACCGTTAATAGTCATGGCTGTATTTTCAACAATACGTTCCATCAAGGGCAATTGGTGAATCGAAATTCCGAATTTACTATCTATATGGCCCACAGAAATATTGGTGTTTCCACCTGCCATAACGTGTGGATTAATACGAATACACACCGGGATCGTTGGGTGCTTCGTTCCAAATTGTTCTAAAATGGAAAGGTTATCAATATTGATTTGCACACCCAATTTTGCGGCAATTTCAATTTCTTCTAAGGAGACGCCGTTTGGCGTGTAAATAATATTCTTTGGGTCTACACCAGCTTCTATACCTAAACGCACTTCTTGAATGGAAACGGTGTCCAAACCACTACCTAAGGAGCTAAGCAGTTTTAAAACTGAAATATTAGACAAGGCTTTTACAGCATAATGAATCTTCACCTTCTTAACCTGTTTAAAAGAATTTGTTAGCGTTTTATACTGTTTTTTTATAGTATCAGCATCATATACATAAACTGGGCTTCCAAACTCTTGCGCTACGGCTAAAAGGTCTTGATTTGTCATAATCTTAGTTTTAAAAAAATTAAAGGTTAAAAAAGTTGCTAAAATTAATAGGAATAAGCGAGTTAACTACTAATAAAATGGTAAAATTTAAAAAGAAGTAAAAGAATGCTCCATAGATACTCCATAGATACTCCATAGATACTCCATAGATAGTTCATTGTTTTGTAGGAAATCAATAGTAAATTCTTACAAATTATAACAGTAAAAAAGGACTACTTAAATAAACATAAACACCGCATACTTCACTTGCAACTTCAAAAGGCAAGTCCTACCTTTGTTTACAAGAAAAAACAAACTATGCCTGGATTTGAAGTATTTGGTGCTGAAGAGCGCAAACAAGTGAATGACGTATTAGAGAGTGGTGTATTAATGCGCTATGGTTTTGATGGAATGAGAAATGGCCATTGGAAAGCGAAGCAATTTGAAACAACATTTGCTCAACGAATGCAAAGCGCGCATTGCCAGCTAGTCTCAAGCGGAACTTCTGCTTTAACTGTAGCATTAGCTTCTGCCGGAGTAGGAGCCGGAGATGAAGTAATTATGCCCACCTTTACATTTGTTGCTAGTTTTGAATCAATAATGATGTTAGGGGCTGTTCCGGTATTAGTAGATATTGACGATACACTAACATTAGATCCAAAAGCTGTAGAAAATGCTATCACTCCAAAAACAAAATGTATTATGCCAGTACATATGTGCGGTTCTATGGCAGATTTATGGGCACTGAAACAAATATGTGATAAACATAACTTACTGCTATTAGAAGATGCCTGCCAAGCTATTGGCGGCACTTTTGAAGGAAAGCCATTAGGTAGTTATGGTGATTTAGGATGTTTTTCATTTGATTATGTGAAAACAATTACATGTGGCGAAGGTGGTGCTGTAATTACAAATTCTGAGAAATATGCTGTTAATGCCGATCAATATCAAGATCACGGTCACGATCACGTAGGTACTGATCGCGGTGCTGAAACACATCCGCATTTGGGCTATAACTTTCGTATTTCTGAATTAAATGCAGCCGTAGGGATCGCGCAATTAGATAAGTTAGATGCTATTCTTGCTACTCAAAAAAAGAATTATACTATTATTCGAGAGGTATTAGAAACAATTAAAGGAGTAACCTTTAGACGTGTTCCGGAAGGTGGAGAAGAAAATTATTCCTTTTTAAACTTCTTTTTACCTTCTGAAGCAGTAGCCACAAAAGCACACAAAGCATTATCTGAAAGTGGGGTAGAAGCTTGTTTTTACTGGTACACCAATAATTGGCATTATATAAACGGTTGGGAACACCTTCGTAACTTAAAATCTTTGGCGCTACTTTCTTCTGAAATTAAAAATCAAATTCAAGATTTAAACAATACCGACTTTTCAAAAAGTGATGCGTGGATGAGCCGTACCATTTCTTCTTTAATAAAAATAGGATGGACCGAAGCCGAAGTTAAAAATAGGGCAGAGGCTATGAAAAAGGCGATACAGTCGGTGCTTTAATAGTGCGTTGTCATTTCGAAGGAGGAACAACTGAGAAACCCCATTTGAGTAAACAGCCATAATTTTAAATAAAAAGTAAATATAGAAAAGGAGGTGTGTGTGATTTCTCCTATCGTCGAAATGACTAAGGCTGCATTTTAAATGGAAGCATATGAGTCTTACATTTTAATAATTCACATATTCGATAATCTCTAGTCCATAACCAATCATCCCAACACGCTTAGTCTGTTCACTGTTAGAGATTAAGCGTAATTTATGAATTCCTAAATCGTGCAATATTTGGGCGCCAATGCCAAAATCTTTATTGTCCATTTTAATACGTGGTGCTTTTGATACATCGTCATCGCTTTGATTGTCTTTCAATTCTTTTAATCGATTTAAAAGATTAAGCGATTGGCTCTGCTGATTTATAAATACAATAGCACCTTTTTCTGCGTTATTGATGACATTAAACATATCATCCAATTTCTTTTCGGCATTATTAGTTAAAGCCGCTAATATATCACTGTTTACCAAAGTCGCATTTACACGCACAGGAACAGGTTCATTTTCTTTCCAACTTCCTTTGGTAAGAGCGATATGCACTTGATCGTTGGTGGTTTGTTTATACGCTCGTAGTCGGTATTTACCAAACTTGGTATTAATATCAAAGTCTTCCTTTTTTTCAATTAAAGAATCGTGCTCCATTCGGTATGCAACCAAATCTTCAATAGAAATTAATTTAAGGTCGAATTTTTGTGCTACCTCCACTAATTGTGGAAGCCTGGCCATGGTTCCATCTTCATTTAAGATTTCAACCAAAATACCTGCTGGCTCTAATCCAGCCAATCGTGCTAAATCGATAGCGGCTTCGGTATGTCCAGTTCTTCTTAGAACACCACCTTCTTTGGCACGCAACGGGAAAATGTGTCCTGGTCTTCCTAAATCATTAGGTTTTGTTTCTTTATTAACTAACGATTGTATGGTTTTGGATCTATCGTGTACCGAAATTCCGGTAGTACAACCGTGACCAATTAAATCTACAGAAACCGTAAACTGTGTGTGGTGTAAAACAGTATTATTCTCCACCATCATGTTTAAGCTTAATTCGTTACAGCGTTCTTCGGTTAAAGGCGCACAAATAAGACCTCGACCGTGTGTGGCCATAAAGTTGATCATTTCAGGTGTTACCATTTCAGCTGCAGCGATAAAATCGCCTTCATTTTCACGATTTTCATCATCAACAACGATTACAACCTTACCATTTTTAATATCTTCAATGGCTTCTTTAATAGTATTTAACTGTATAGTGGTTTCTTTTTCCGTAGGAATCATAGCGTTTAATTATGGATGCAAAGATACGTAATGCGAGCTAAATGAAAGAAGTTTTATAGAAAGACAGTTTTGAAATATAATAAAAGTTTATTCTTCTTTTTCCTCTTTCTTTTTAAACAGCTTACCAATTCGTTGTAGAAAAGAATCAATATCCACGATGCCTTGATCTGTGGTAGCTCTATACGTAAGCCAAATACTCAAGGGGAACATAATTGCCGTACTAAGCCATGTAGCAATAAACGGATGCATGGTACCATCTTCAGCGCTATTTTTGGCAAAAATACCTATAAAGTGATACGTTAAAAATAGAAGAACAGCTACCACCATAGGCAACCCCATTCCTCCTTTTCTAATAATGGCACCTAAGGGGGCGCCAACGAAAAAGAGAATGATACAAGCTACGCCTAAGACATACTTTTCGTGAAAAGCTATCTCAAATTTATTGAGTCGTTTCGATTTTACGAAAAAGTCCCTTTTTTTAGCCTCTACAGATTGTATAGTTCCCCGAGAATTATTGATAGCAAGATCTAAAATACGGACCTTTTCGGATGTATTAAAAATATCTAAAATAGTATTGATCGTATCAGTATCTATTTCTTTTCGGTCTAACGATGTGTGATGAGTGCCAAACTTTGAAATACCACTTCTAAAATACATATTGTTTGAAAAAGACTTCACATCGGCATTATAACTTCCAGATAACGAATCAAGCTCCACAACCAATTCGCCAGTGGTGTACATATTTTCATTATTGTAGTTGTTGTCTTTGTCGAAATCTGCATTGTTAAGCTCGGTGAGATCAATATTTATGATGTATTCTTTAAACTCACTTTTGGCGAAAGGCTCTCTTTTTTGGTCTTTTATATCTTTAACCTGTACATCTTCATAATAATTACCATCGTTTAAGATTAAGGAAAGGGTATTGCTGCCTTCTTCGCTAGCTAGCTCGCCCGTGTCTGCAATAATAACCGTATAATTTCCGTTGGGTTTATCGTTATTTTTTTTGTGAATAACGACGTTGTCTAAAAACTGATCTTGATCACCACTCTTCTTTGCAACCTTAATATTGAAATTATCAATTTGGTTGAACTGCCCTTCGGTAACTACCATAGAAGGTTTTGTTTGCGCAATGTTTCGCCGTAAATTTTGCCATTTATATTCTGAATAAGGAATAACATTATTGGCAAAGAAAAAAGCAGTTATCGATAGTATGGCTATAAACACCATAAGCACCCGCATGGACCTCTGTAGTGAGATTCCTGTAGATTTCATAGCGGCAAATTCATACTTTTCAGCAAAGCTTCCGAAAACCATTAAAGACGTCACTAAAACGGTGAGTGGTAATACTAATGGAATTAATCGTGGAGAAACGTACCAAAGAAACTTGAGCACAATCCAGACATCAAGATCTTTACCTGCTAGTTCTGAAATGTATAACCAAATGGTTTGCAGTACAAAGATGAACATTAAAATAATGAAAACGCTCAAGAACGTTTTCAAATAGGTAGTTAAAATGTATCTGTCTAAAATCTTCATTTGGCTACAAAAATAACATAATAAAGATGATTGTGATTATGCTTAATCAAAGAAGGTTGTAATTAATCAAGCTTATTAATATAGTACCCGTCAGATTCATATTTTGATTCATCAAAACTGAACAAAGTTTTGGAAAGTGGTTGATCAGTTTTAAACGAATTAACCGTTAATGTATAGGTAGTACCGTTAGCATCGGTCTGTATTAACTTATAAATGTGCTTAGTTTGTACATCTATACCTAGTAAAATATCTTTAATTTCAGCATTTGAATCAATAGGTATCAATTTTACAAACTGAATTTTACGACCTTTTACATTTTGCGTAACATCCATTTTATAACGATATCCGTTTTCATAAAACGTAAGCATCTTTGAAGGAGTAATCTGCTTATCGTTTTTTGGGTTGTAGTTTGAAATAGTTACCTCTTCATCTTCAGGGACAATGGTGTAAATCTTTTTCCCATCGAACATACTGGTGGTTCCCAACATATTCAAAACATATTTTTCTCCTGAAATGGTAACATCGCCACGGGTATCTTGACTTACATTTTCTTTGGTATTATTCAAGTTATACTTAAAATCAATTTTAATATTATCGTAGCTTTTTGCCTTTGTTGAAACTTCATTCAACAAACTTTTGGCTTCTTGAGCCTGTAAAAAGGTTACTGATAAACATGCTAAGACTATAAAAGTTGCTGTTTTCAATTTATGCATCGTTGTTTTCATTATCTAAATGTTGTTTAAGTGCTTCTAAAGTTGGTACTAATACTTGTCTGGCTTTACTGCCTTCAAACGGTCCTACTATTCCTGCTGCTTCTAATTGATCTATTATTCTTCCGGCACGGTTATATCCTAATTTTAACTTCCGTTGTAATAAGGAAGCCGAACCTTGCTGGGCAATAACCAACACTTCGGCAGCCTGCGGAAAGAGTTTATCTCGTTCGTCGATTATATCATCAAGAGTTGTGCCACCTTCTTCGCTTTCATATTCAGGTAATTGATGGGCTTCAGGGTAGGCCTTTTGTGAGCCAATATAGTCCGTAATATCAGCTACTTCGGGGGTGTCCACAAAAGCACATTGCAATCGTGTCAGGTCATTACCTTGCGTAAACAACATATCACCACGGCCAATTAATTGATCGGCTCCAGAATTGTCCAAAATGGTTCGCGAATCAATTTTACTGGTTACTCTAAAAGCAACCCGTGCCGGGAAGTTGGCTTTAATAATTCCCGTGATTACATTTACCGAAGGACGTTGCGTAGCGACAATTAAATGGATGCCAATGGCACGTGCCAATTGCGCTAATCGAGCAATAGGAGTTTCAACCTCTTTACCGGCAGTCATGATTAAATCGGCAAATTCATCAATAACTAGCACGATATACGGAAGGAAACGGTGTCCTTCATGGGGGTTGAGTTTTCGTTTTTTAAACTTGGTGTTATATTCTTTAATATTTCGACAATAGGCTTCCTTTAATAAGTCGTAGCGGTCATCCATTTCAATACAAAGTGAATTAAGTGTATTAATTACTTTATTGGTATCGGTAATAATGGCTTCTTCGCTATCGGGTAATTTGGCTAAATAATGGCGTTCAATTTTGTTGAATAAAGTAAGCTCGACTTTTTTAGGATCAACGAGTACAAATTTAACTTCGGCAGGGTGCTTACTGTACAATAGGGAAGTAAGGATAGCATTTAAACCAACCGATTTACCTTGCCCTGTTGCACCTGCCATAAGCATGTGAGGCATTTTTGCTAGATCGACTACAAAAGTTTCGTTGCTAATTGTTTTTCCTAATGCAAGCGGCAATTCCATTTCAGCTTTCTGAAATTTAGGCGAAGCAATTACCGAACGCATCGATACAATGCGAGCATCTTTGTTTGGTACCTCAATACCGATGGTTCCGCGGCCGGGAATAGGGGCAATAATTCTAATCCCTAAAGCCGAAAGGGATAAGGCAATGTCATCTTCTAGGTTTTTAATTTTTGAAATGCGAATCCCTGCTTCAGGAACAATTTCATATAAAGTTACTGTAGGACCAACTGTTGCTTTAATGTTTGAAATACCAATTTTGTAGTTGTTCAGTGTTTCTACAATTCGGTTTTTGTTTTCCTCCAACTCTTCTTGGTTGATGGTAATTCCTTTTCCGCCCGTATAATCTTTTAGCAGTTCAATAGTGGGGAATTTATATTTACTCAATTCTAGAGTAGGGTCAAACTCTCCAAAATCTTCTACCAATTTATTACTAGGATCATCTTCAATTTCTTCCTCCTCAACGGCTTCTTCCACTTCCATGGTAACGTCATTTTCTGAATCGGTTTTTGGAGTGGTTTTCAATTCGGGCTCTATTTTTTTCTCTTTTTCTTCGGAAATATCTGCTGCAACAGTTGCCGTTTCTTGTGTTGTAACGGTATCGACTACAGATTTTTCATAATCTGTTTGCGATGGTTTTTCTTCCGAAGTATCTTCAGAGAAGTCACTTTTCAATTCTTTTTTAGTTTTTCTGAAAGCTGCAGCAACTCGATCAGGCGTTATATTTAATCTGATTACAAGATAAACGATTGCTAAAAAAACCATCACTAAAATAGTTCCAGTAAGGCCTAAATAATCTTGTGAAAGGTCGTTAATTTCATAGCCAATGACACCGCTAAGCAGACTGTTGGTATTCGTAAAAAAGCCAAAGAATATAGCAATCCAAATCATAACCAATACCCCCCAAAACCAGAATCGTTTTAGTTGTGTTTTGGTATAATCGAAAAAATAATAGATTCCAGTTAGGGTAATTAAAAAGGCAAGTATAAAAGCTGCGATACCAAAACCTTCGTACACAAAAAAGTGTCCAAGGTTGGTGCCAAATTTACTGAGCCAATTTTGTGTTTCTAGCTCGCGTTCGGCTATAATCCCAACTTCACTTTGATCTGCTTGCCATGTAAAGAAATAGGAGAAAAAGGAAAGGAGTAGGGCTAATCCTAAGAAAAATAAAAAACCACCCAAAACAATTTTTTGCTGTTTTGAAAGGGTAAAAGGGATCTTTTTACGCGGCGTCTTGGTTTTTTTGGTTGCTTTTTTCTTCTTTCTCGCCATGGAGGATTGGGTTGTCTTTTGAGCAAAAATACAATATAGAACGTCACAAACTACATAAAATTATTGAAAATGCAGCTGTATTTTTGAGAAAGTAAATTGAAAAAAACAATTAAATCTTAGATTAAAAATATGCATCTATGAGGCACTGGAACTAGATGTAGATGAGAAGTAATCCTTTTAAAACTTCGGAATATAAATAATGCATCCAATTATAACAGCACCGACTGCAGCAAAAAAAACGGCCCCAGCGGCGATGTCTTTTATAAGTCCTATTTTGTTATGAAAGTCGGGATGGACAAAATCTGCAATTTCTTCAGCGGCTGTATTCAATCCTTCGATACTCATCACTAGTGCAATTGCAAATATTTGTAGCATCCATTCGGTTGTAGAAATATGAAAGTAAAACCCAGCAATAGTCATTATAACCGCTATAAAGGCTTGCACTTGTATGCTATGCTCATTCTTGAGTAACATCCAAGCACCTTTGGCTGCGTAGCCGCAACCTTTAAGGCGTTTACCAAGAAAGGAATCCCACATACTATAATAAAGGCTTTAATGCTGAAAGATAATCGGGCTCTTCACCAATTTCAGGTACTTGTTGCGAGTGAATTACAGTACCTTCTTCATCTAATACAAGTACAGCTCTTGAGTGTAGTCCTTCTAGAGCACCGCTAATCATTTCTAGTCCATATTCTTTCCCGAAGTTACCAGTTTTAAAGTCTGAAAGATTAGTCACGTTAGTAATATCTTCATCGCTTACAAAACGTTTTTGAGCAAAGGGAAGGTCGCGTGAAATACACAATACTTCGGTGTTTTTTAAACCTGTTGCTTTTTCGTTAAACGTTTTTACAGAAGTTGCACACACATTGGTGTCGATACTCGGAAAAATATTTAAAACAACACGTTTGCCTTTATAATCCTCAAGCGTCTTGGTTGACATGTCTTGAGCAGTCAATTTAAAATTAGGGACTTTATCGCCTTTTTGAGGTAGTTTCCCTGAAGTTTCAATTTTATTTCCGCCTAATGTTATAGTAGCCATCTCTTTTATTTTTTATGAAATATAAAGTTACATAAACCTTTGGTTGATATTTCTAAAAGTAATCATAAACATTTGACTCTTTTCTGAAAATAAAAATCCCCCAACAACTATTGTGAAGGGGGATTTATAAGTGTTATTTATTACGTGCTACCGGTCTATAGAACCAATAACTTTCTTTGAAAAAGCATTAGCTGCATCACGTTCCGGCATTCCGTCTTCGATCATTTGATTAACTTCTACAGCACCACAAAGATTGGTGATTAATTCACCAACTACATTTAACTCTTCATCACTTATGCGATTGTATTCGCTAAAAGATTCTAAGACTTCAATGCAATTCTCTATTTGTACTGTGGAGTTATTACGTTGTAAGTGTCTAATTACTGGCAACTTCATCTACTAACTCTTTTAATGGATCAAACTTGTTGGTTTGAACCTGATTAACAAATTTTCCGTCTTTGAAGGTTGCAAATGTAGGCAGGTTATCCACAGTAGCCATTTGGCGGCTTTCTGGGAATTTTTCTGCATCAACAATTACGAATTTAAAATTTTCTACTTCATTAGAAAGCTTCTTAAATTTCGGTTTCATCAATCTACAGTTCCCACACCAAGATGCAGCGTACTGTACCACCACATTTTGCTCTTCTTCAACCAGTTGTTTTAGACTATCGTCTTTAAGCTCTACTAACATGCTGTTTAGTTTTGTAGGTACGTAGCAACACCATCACGAGTGGCAATCATACCTTCTTTACCTTCTTCCCAGTTTGCAGGGCATACTTCACCTTTTTCTTGAACGTGAGTGTATGCGTCAACTAATCTAAGGTATTCGTTTACGTTACGACCTAATGGCATGTCGTTAACACTTTCGTGGAATATTTTACCTTCTTCATCAATTAGGTAAGTTGCACGGTATGTTACATTTGAACCTTTAAGGGTAACTAAATCTTGCTCTTCGTCATACGATTCTCCTTCAATGTCAAGAATACCTAATGCACTTGAAAGGTTACGGTTTGTATCTGCCAATAATGGGTAAGTAACGCCTTCAATTCCTCCATTGTCTCTTGGTGTGTTTAACCACGCAAAGTGAACCTCAGGAGTATCGCAAGAAGCACCAATTACCATTGTGTTTTTGTCTTCAAATTGCTTTAAAGCCTCTTGAAATTTGTGAATTTCAGTAGGGCACACATAAGTAAAGTCTTTTGGGTACCAGAATAAGATTACTTTCTTATTATTCTTTTTAGCTTCTTCTAGAACGTTAATTTGAAGGGTGTCTCCCATCTCGTTCATAGCATCTACTGTAATATTTGGAAATTGTTTTCCTACTAATGACATATAAAAATTAATTTTAAAGTTATTGTTTTATTTCACTGGCAAAAATAGGAGAAATAACCGCTTAATTTTCTAAATAAAAACGTAAAATTCTATCTAAGTATAGATAAAATAAATAGTTTATATGTGTAATTATAGAAGAAACATTATACTGCTTGTAAAGTGTATGTTTTAAGCAGCTTTAGCTTCATTGAGCATTTTGATTTTGATCCGGAAAGCGGCAAAAAATAGTGTCATAAATGGGCTTAACCAGTTAAAAACTGCAAAGAAAAGATAATCTATAACAGGCACACCCAAAACGCCACTATGATAAGCACCACAAGTGTTCCAAGGGATTAAAACAGAAGTCACGGTACCACTATCCTCTAAAGTTCTAGATAAATTCTCTGGAGCCAACCCTTTATCCTTATATGCTTGCGCATACATTTTTCCAGGAACTACAATAGCCAAGTATTGATCACTTGCGGTAAAGTTTAAACCTAAACAAGTAAAAACGGTACTCGCAAATAAACCAAACGTGGTATGGAATAAGTTTAATAAAGCTCTACTTATAGCAGCTAAAGCACCAATCGCTTCCATAATTCCACCAAAAACCATAGCGCATATTATTAACCATATGGTACCAAGCATTCCGTACATTCCTCCAGCTGAAAATAAATCATTTAATACTTCACTATTAGTTGGAATGGCGATATCTACTGTTATAGCATCCATTACACCTTTATAGCCACTCATAAAAGTTAAGTTTTCGGATCCGCCTATGGCGGCAACTACACCAGGTTGAAAAATTAAAGCAAACACGCCTCCTAATAAAGTACCAATTAGTAAGGCGATTAAGGGAGGTGTTTTTTTAATTATCATTCCAATAACTAAAACAGGTACAAGAAAAAGCCACGGACTAACATTAAAAGACGCTTCAATAGACGACAATATTGATGCGGTGTCTGCCACGCCCTCTGTATCCAATGTAAATCCTAATATGACAAAAAACAATATGGTAATTATAATGGTTGGTATCGTGGTTAATGTCATGTATCGAATGTGCGTAAACAAATCGGTCCCAGCCATAGCTGGTGCTAAATTTGTAGTGTCACTCAAAGGGGAGAGCTTATCTCCAAAATAGGCGCCCGAAAGTACAGCGCCAGCTGTCATTCCTAATGAGATACCAAGTGCTTCGGCAATACCAATTAGAGCAATACCTACGGTAGCTGAAGTTGTCCAACTACTGCCAGTGGCTACTGAAATAATAGCACAGATAACAACACAAGCTGCTAGAAAAATAGTAGGATTTAATACTTGTAGCCCATAATAAATCATGGTGGGTATAATACCGCTTAAAAGCCAAGTACCAGCTAAAGAACCAACCATTAATAATATGAGAATGGCTCCAGAAGTCGATTTTATATTTTTAGCAACTTCCTCTATCATCATTTTGTAATCTACTTTATTGTAAGCCCCTACAATGGCAGCTACAGCAGCCCCCATTAATAAAATAAATTGATTACTTCCACTTAATGCATCGTCACCATATACATATACATTATAGGCCAGCATCCCTATTAAAGCAAAAACGGGAATTAAAGCTTCCCAAATGTTAAGATTCTTGTTTTCTATAACGTTTTCGTTTTCAGGATTTTGGTTTTGGCCCTCCATTAATGTAGTGTTTAAATTAGATGTAATGTTACGATTTTGTAAAATGGTATGCAAATGAAAAAGCGGACGAGAATATAATTATCAAGTCCGCTTTTATTTAAAAAGTATGTATTTTGCTTTATAAAATTCCAACTTTCACCATACATGCTCGCATCATATCATAGGTGCGTTCTATATTGTTATCTAACCCAATAGAAAAGCGTATTAATCCATCGGTAAGGCCCATTTCAGCTTGCTCTTCTTCAGAAATTTCAGAAGAGGTTGAAGTTCCCGGAGCACTGAATAACGTTTTATAAAAACCTAAGCTTACAGCTAGATACCCTAAGTTGCGTTCTTGCATGAGTTCCATCAATTCGTTGGCTTTATCTAAGCTGCCAACATCAACAGTTAACATGCCGCCGTATCCATATTCAGCATTCATCATTTTCTTGAATTTTTCATGACTTGGGTGTGAAGCCAATCCTGGGTATACAGTTTTTAACCCATCCTTTTGAAATTTTTCGGCTAAATACATTGCATTTTTACTGTGTTGTTTCACCCGAATATGTAACGTACGCATATTTTTAAGGATAGAAGCTGCACGCATACTGTCCATCGATGCTCCCATGAGCATGCTAGCACCATCGTTTACACTTCTAAGCTCGTTAATAAACTCTTGCGTTCCACACATAACACCGCCCATAGTGTCGCTACTACCATTTATGAATTTTGTTAAACTGTGTAACACAACATCGGCACCAAACTTCGCCGGAGAAACCGAAAGAGGAGAGAAGGTATTGTCTACTAATAGTTTTATGCCGTGTTTTTTAGCGAGTTTAGAAAGTTCAGCAATATCGGCTACTTCTAATAACGGGTTGCTTACGGTTTCACAGAAAATTACTTTTGTGTTTTCGGTAATCGCTGCTTCAACTTTATCTATATCGGTAATATCTACAAAAGCAGTATTGATGTTTAAGCGGGGAGCGAAGTTTTTTAGGTAAGCGTAGGTCCCGCCGTAAATAGTTCGGCTAGAAACTACGTGATCACCAGCACAGCACAATTGCATGATGGCTGGTACAATAGCGCCCATTCCAGTTGCGGCAACATTTGCAGTTTCCGTACCTTCCATTGCAGCAAGTGCTTCTCCAAGATAAAGGTTTGAGGGGGAAGAGTGACGTGAGTATAAATAACATCCTTCAGCATTGCCTTCAAAAGTATCGAACATTGTCTTTGCTGAAAGGAAAGTGTAGGTTGAAGAGTCTGATATTGATGGATTCACACCACCGAACTCTCCAAAATATTGAAGGTCTTGTATACTGTCTGCTGGATTAAAATCTTTAGAATCGGCCATTAAAATATATTTTGAGTTTAAAATTTTAGTTTCAATTCTTTCAAAAATAATGGTTGTTAGACTATTTGTCAATGGTTGGTCGAATATTTAGATTATAAAACGGTTTAAATTAATTATTATGGATTTTATAACTTAAATATTCATTAAATTCAGTATGTTTCAGAAAAATTTTCAGGTATGAATTTAGACACAATAGATAAAGCCTTATTGCAATTACTTCAGGAAAATGCAAAACAGACTAATAAACAACTTTCTTTACAGTTAAATTTATCAGTTACAGCAGTTTATGAACGGATAAAAAAACTAGAGCGTGAAGGTATAATCACTAAATATGTATCCATATTGGATAAAGAAAAAGTAAACAAAGGATTTACGGTTTTTTGTCATATAAAATTGGTACAGCACGCCCAAGATTACTTAACTATGTTTGAAGAAGAAGTTACAAGTCTTGATGAGGTTTTAGAGTGCTTTCATGTAAGTGGGGATTATGACTATTTGCTGAAAGTTGTAGTGAAGGACATTAAGCAGTTTCGATCTTTTATGGTAAACAAGCTTACCACTATTAAACATATAGGGAGTACACAAAGTTCCTTTAGCATTAGCGAAGTGAAAAACACAACCCAACTAAGTTTACAGTAATAAATTAACAATCCTTTACACTTCAAAATTGCCCATTGTTAAATTACATTGTAACTTTGCGGTTTTAAACCAAAAACACACCTTATGAGCACCTATGATGTTGCCGTTATCGGTTCTGGTCCCGGAGGATATGTTGCTGCAATTCGCTGCGCACAACTAGGGATGAAAACCGCAATCATTGAAAAATATAACACCCTTGGCGGTACTTGCCTTAACGTTGGGTGTATTCCAAGTAAAGCATTATTAGACTCTTCACACCATTATGAAGAGGCAATCAAACATTTTGAAGACCACGGAATTGAATTTCCAGGTGATGTAAAAATCAACTTCAAAAAAATGATCGATCGCAAAGCTTCGGTAGTAGAACAAACTACAAAAGGAATCGATTTTTTGATGAATAAAAACAAAATTGACGTACTTACTGGTGTAGGTTCTTTTAAAGATGAAACGCATATTGTTGTTTCTTCTGAAGATGGTGATAAAACCATCGAAGCTAAGCACACCATTATCGCAACCGGAAGTAAACCCGCGACACTACCTTTTATCGAAATTGATAAGGAACGCATTATAACTTCAACTGAAGCATTGACTTTAAAGGAAATCCCGAAGCACATGATCGTTATTGGCGGGGGTGTTATTGGATTAGAATTAGGTCAAGTGTATCGTCGTTTGGGGGCAGAGGTTTCTGTAGTAGAATATATGGACCGCATCATTCCAACGATGGATAAAGCGCAAAGTAAAGAGCTTACCAAAGTGATGAAAAAACAAGGTGTGAAGTTTTATGTGTCGCATAAAGTTTCCGCAGTAGAAAGAAAGAAAGATGAAGTTACAATTACGGCGACCGATAAAAAAGATAAAGAAGTAACATTTACAGGTGATTACTGTTTGGTTTCAGTCGGAAGAAGACCGTTTACCGATGGTTTAAAAGCGGATAAAGCAGGTGTGAAAGTAAATGAAAAAGGACAGATTGAAGTGAACGAGCACTTACAAACTAGCGTGAAAAATATTTACGCAATTGGTGATGTAGTTAAAGGTGCTATGTTAGCGCATAAAGCGGAAGAAGAAGGCACGTTAGTAGCTGAAATATTAGCCGGACAAAAACCGCATATCGATTATAATCTTATTCCTGGTGTAGTTTACACTTGGCCAGAAGTTGCTTCGGTAGGAAAAACAGAAGAGCAGTTAAAAGAAGATAAAGTTGAGTATAAAAGCGGTCAATTTCCAATGCGTGCCTTAGGAAGAAGCCGTGCAAGTGGTGACACAGATGGATTTGTAAAAATATTAGCCGATAAAGAAACCGATGAGGTGTTGGGAGTACATATGGTAGGTGCCCGTGCTGCCGATTTAATTGCTGAAGCAGTAACAGCAATGGAGTTTAGAGCGAGTGCTGAAGATATAGCTCGTATGAGCCACGCACACCCAACGTATGCTGAAGCTGTTAAAGAAGCTGCATTAGCGGCAACTGAAAATAGACCAATACATTCATAGTTAATAAAATAACTATTATTAAAAAAGCCTACTTGAATAATTAAGTAGGCTTTTTTAATGGATAATTCTAATTTTTTTAAAAATCGATTACTGAAAAGGTGAATTCAATATCAATATCATCTTTTTGTGTGGCACCATTATCACTATCACCAATATTAATCCTAAAACCAGCAGCTTGTCTTTGGTAATACGTAATACCAGGGTCATCATATGTATTTGCTGATCCATTACAATTTCCACCACAATCTATTGTAGCTAAATTGATAATATAGGTAGTTGTGGGTCTAGGTGTATTAAAAGTAACTTGATAATCACCTTCATTTAGTCTTGAAACAGTTGCACCGCTAATTTTTATGGCAGTTCCATTTCCTTGAATTAAACCGGCAGCAATAGTTTGTGGCCCATTATTATTTAGATCTCCATTGGCATTGCTATATACGGCACCATTGGATAGGGTTCTGACCCTAGTTGTTCCATTGACATCTAAGGCAGTTGAGGGATCGGGTGTTGTGGTGTTAACTCCTACTTGCGAATACATCACATTGGAAATTAACAAAAATAAAACGGGGAATTTTAAGAGTGATTTTAACATAAGTATAGGTTTTTTATACAATCTAAAAAGCAGAAAATTTAAATAAAAGGTTTTAAATAATTTTTAACATCATAAATATCAATATGTTAAAACCAAAAAAAAGGCCAGCAAAAATTGCTGGCCTTTGTATATATATATTATTAACGATTAAAAATCGAGAACAATAAACATGAATTCTCTGTCGGTTAGAACCTTTTTATTGGATGCGTTGTTTCCCTGTCCAGTATCATTAGACCCTATAATAACATCAAAACCATTAATTGTTTGATTTTCATAATATATATTTATGCTATCATCCGCAGCGCCTGAACAATTGTTACAATTTAAAGTACTTAGTTGAATGATATAATTAGCAGATTGTCGGGCTGAAAGAAAAGACACTGTATAATTTCCAACACTATTTTTAACCACCGATGCTCCTCTTATTTTTGCATTTGTACCATCAGCATTTATTTTTCCTATTGCAACTGTATGAATACCTGTTTGTGTATTTGTTAAGTTTCCATTAGCGTCACTATATACAGATCCAGAAGTTAATCCTCGTACACGTGCGTTCCCATCTACATCTAATAATTGGGTTGGGTTTTGGGCTCCAATTCCAACGTTTCCAGTACTTCTTACAATAATCCGTTCTTGTTGGGTTGTGCTTCCCTCTGGGGTGGTATTTATTACAAAACGTGAAGGGGAACTTCCAGGAGTGGCAACACCGTCCATGAAAAAACGAAAGCCCCCTGGTTCAACTATATCACTACCATCATGGGTTTTTACAATAAAGGAGCCTATTTCTCTATTCGCAGGTAAAGTTCCTGGCTCTTCTAAAGATCCTCCCGTATTGTATAAAATGAAATTTGGAGGGTTTTCATTTGCACTTGTAATTTGAAAATCATTATCTCCAGGGCCTCTAAACTCAAAACGTTCTACTGGGTCATCGGTACCAAAACCAATGCGGCCATCATCGGTTATTACCATGTCTGTACCGGTTAATTTTGCCCGTGTGGCATAAATTAAATTGTCTCCACTTGGGTTAGTCCCAGCCTTCCATTCTTCGGCACCAATGTTGATCCATTTTTTTTGATCATCGTCCCAATAATAAAAACCTTTATCGTCTGTGCCAATAGCATTGTTTAAAAAAGCTAACATACCATCTTGATTTGCTCCAGGGTTTGTAGCTGGAAAAGCATCAAATCGTGGTATTAAAATACCATCGGTATTATTAGGTGTAGATTGGCTAGAAGCTTTTATATCTAGCGAGCTTTTTGGTGAGGTTGTTCCTATACCAACCTGTGCATTCAGGTAGGGGGATATGCATAGAACCAAAATTACCAAATTGGTAAATGTAATTTTGTTCATAAGTAAGAGATTTGGGTTATCTGTTAACAATATTAATAAAAAAAATAACGCAATTAACTGATTTGTAGGGCAATTCCTATAAAAATCGTTGAATCACAATTTATTTACGATTAAATACGTAAGTTGGTTTCTTTTTAAGTGTTTTTTTTAATATGGTTTCAAGTTTCATTTTAAATATCTTTGGAAAATTAAAAAGTGTTTTCTCCTGAATGGAGTTATACTACTACTTCTATAAACTTTTACTATGCGAGCAATTAAAAAAGTATCAATAAACTCTTTAGACGAATTAAAACCTCGTATTCTCGCTTGGGCGCAAGAGTTTGAAGAAGTTGCTTGGATGGATAGCAATAGTTTTAAAGACGGCCATAGCAAGTATAGTGCAATATTGGCTGTCGATGCCTTTACGGCAGTCCGAACCGACCATTTTAATGCATTTAAAAAGTTAGAAGAATACCAATCCACTACTAAAGATTGGCTTTTTGGTTATTTAACCTATGATTTAAAAAACGATGTTGAAAACCTTTCGTCTTCAAATATTGACGGATTGAGTTTTCCCGATTTACAATTTTTTCAGCCTAAAAAAATCTTCTTTTTTTCTGAAACTGAAGTAGAAATGCACTATCTAAATATGGTAGATGATGAATTAGAAAACGATTGGCAAACTATATTGAGTACAGATTTTTCTGAAACTCCTAAGACGAATAATTCAGTTAAAATTAGCTTACGAACCTCCAAAGATACTTATTTCGAAAAAGCAGGTGCTATGCTAAAGCATATAGAACGCGGCGATATATATGAAGCCAATTTTTGTCAAGAGTTTTATGCAGAAGACACGGTAATTGATCCTTTATCCACTTTTCTTCATTTAAACAAAATATCTTTATCACCT
Source organism: uncultured Marixanthomonas sp. (assembly GCF_963974425.1). NCBI lineage: Bacteria > Pseudomonadati > Bacteroidota > Flavobacteriia > Flavobacteriales > Flavobacteriaceae > Marixanthomonas > uncultured Marixanthomonas sp. The sequence continues at coordinate 22,823 of NZ_CAXBCK010000014.1, read as the reverse complement.
TTTGCCACCTTTCTAAAGTTTACGGATTTATATGCATTGTCTGCCTCGCCAGAACGATATTTGAAGAAAACTGGAGATGTTGTAGTTTCGCAACCTATAAAAGGAACAGCCAAACGGTTATCAAACCTTTCCGAAGACAAAAAAATGATAAATCAGCTACAGAACGATCCCAAAGAACGCAGTGAAAATATCATGATTACCGATTTGGTGCGAAACGATTTATCTCGAATTGCTAAAAAAGGTACGGTTGCTGTAGAAGAGCTTTGTAAAATATACACGTTTGAACAAGTGCATCAAATGATTTCTACCATCCGATGCGAAGTAAAAGAATCAGTTTCTCCTGTTGAAATCATTAAAAATAGTTTCCCTATGGGAAGTATGACAGGTGCTCCTAAAGTTTCAGCCATGAAAACCATTGAGCAATTAGAAGATGCTAAACGTGGCTTATATAGTGGCGCAGTAGGCTATTTTACACCTACGGGCGATTTTGATTTTAATGTGGTTATTCGTAGTATTTTATACAATGAAGCAAAAAAGTATGTTAGTTTTTCAGTTGGAGGTGCTATAACTGCAAAATCTGTACTTGAAAATGAATATGAAGAATGTCTGTTAAAAGCCCGAGCCATGCGAACAGTTTTGGAGTCGTGATAACCTATTATACTCATAAAACCTGTTTATGAGTTTTAAACGGCATATTTACTATTTATGTGCTTATTAACACATAAACTTATTTTATGTATTTAAATACGCATATTTTTGTATATTTGATTAAAAGAAACAATAATGATGTATTCAGTTTTATCTGGAGATATAGTCTCATCTACTAGTTTACACAATAAAGACCGTAGCACAGTAGAGAAAGAACTTGTCAAATTATTAAAAAACCTAGACGACGAGTTTAAAGTATATGGTCGAATTATAAAAGGAGATTACATAGAATGTGTAGTCCCAAAAGCTGAAGATGGTTTGCGGGTGGCTTTGGCAATTAAAAGTTTTGTGAAATCAATCCCGATTGAACTGAGTAATTATAAAAAAGACAAAAACCGTGTTCGGCTTTTTAAAACCCACGGATTACGATTAGCAATAGGGTATGGATCATTAAGTAGATATAAACCTAAAGAAGGAATTATTGATGGAGAAGCCATTTACTTGTCCGGTCGTGAAATTAGTGGGATGTCTACACACAATAAAGAACGGGTAGTTATTAAAAACACCTTGTTTTTTGTTTCAGAAAACACAAGTCTCAACAACCGCTTTAAACCTGTTTTTGAATTATTAGATACCCTGCTAAGTAAAGCAACTGCAAGACAGAGCGAAGTGTTATATTTAAAACTATTAAACCAACAAGAAGACGAAATAGCAAAAACATTGGGCATTGGCCAATCAGCTGTTAATAGGCACTCCACAAGTGTAGGCTGGAATGCTATTGAAACGGCTGTCCTAGATTTTTCAAAAACCCTCTCTAAATAACTACCATGGAATTTTCAACCTTTTTATTGCTTCAGCTATTAGCACATTTTTTAGCCGATTACTTTTTTCAATGGTCAGTCATGGCAGAACAAAAAAACCGTTTAGGTTTTAAAAGTGGTCTCTTGGTGTGGCACATACTAATTGTCTTTGCATTATCATGGCTGTTAGCATTTCAGTTAAGTTTTATTTATGGAGCTGTAATAATAGCTGTGCTACATTTTGTTATAGATGGTTGCAAACCTTATATAAACCGAAGCAAATCAATAGGTCGTTATGCCTTTTTTATAGATCAAGCCATGCATATTATTGTATTAATGATTGTAAGCTGGGGGTTTGCTAAATACCAAGGGATAAATTCACTTTGGGAATTTCCAATAGGTAACAAAGAGTTATTTTTAATTATTGGGTATCTTATTTGTCTAAAACCGGCCAATATATTTATTCGCGAAGTGTTCAGTGCGACTCAAATTGAAGTGACTAGTGACAATGAACTACCTAATGCTGGGAAAGTAATCGGGGTTTTGGAACGTTTATTAACTTTAACTTTTATAGTGATAGACCAATACGAAGCAGTTGGCTTCCTTATTGCAGCAAAATCCATTTTACGTTATCGAGATGAAGAAACTTTAAAAACCGAATATGTTCTCATTGGCACGATGCTCAGCTTTGGTATTGCAGTGGTCTTAGGAATTATTACAAATGCGATATAATGCTTCAAATATTTAAGGAACATATTGACACACATTTTTCATTCTTGAAAGATAAGAAGCTGCTAGTAGCTTGCAGCGGGGGAGTGGATAGTGTTGTGCTCTCTTTTTTGCTGAAAAAATCAAGATTTAACATTGGTTTGGCGCATTGTAACTTTTCATTGCGTGGAAAAGATAGTGATGGTGATGAAACGTTTGTGATAGATTGGGCAGATAAATTATCAATCCCAGTTTTTACGGAAACATTTGATACCAAAGAATTTGCCAAAGATCACAAACTTTCAACACAAATGGCTGCTCGGGAGTTACGTTATCATTGGTTTTATGAAATTTTAAAAGACTTTAAGTACGATTACCTGGCAACCGGTCATCATGCCGATGATGATTTAGAAACATTTTTTATTAATCTAAGTAGAGGGAGTGGTTTACAAGGATTAACGGGAATACCCAAAATAAATGAAACAGTAATCAGACCTTTGTTGCTATTTTCCCGCTCAGAAATTGTGGCTTTCGCTAAAGAAAACAAACTTACTTGGCGAGAAGACAGTAGTAATGCATCAACCGAATATCTTCGAAATAAATTGCGACACGATGTATTACCAGAGTATAAAAATGCGACAGAAGGAGTGTTACAAAACTTTCAGAAAACACAAAAATACTTAAAAGACAGCCAAGATTTAGTTGAAGATTATATGGCGTTGGTCTATAATCTAGCCGTTACCGAAAATTTTGATGGTTATACCCTTCATATTGAAAAATTGCAAGAACTTCCTCATACCGAAGCGGTTTTGTACCAACTATTACACCCTTTTGGCTTTACAGATTGGGAAGTTGTTCCAGAATTGTTAAAAGCTCAAAGTGGAAAGCAAGTTTTTTCAACTACACATAGGTTATTAAAAGATAGAAATGTGTTATTGCTAACAAAAATCACTTCAGAAGAACAAATAGATGAAATATTAATAAAAAAAAATATAAAAAAAATTGAAATTCCATTACAAATTGAATTTATTCCTATCGATAAAATAGGGTATATTGACAACAGTGTGATTTACGTCGATAAAGATAAATTACATTATCCTTTAAAACTCAGAAAGTGGCGTAAAGGCGATGCATTTCAGCCTTTCGGGATGAAAGGAAAAAAGAAATTAAGTAAGTTTTTTAAAGATGAAAAGCTATCTTTGGTAGCTAAAGAAAAAATCTGGGTGCTCTGTAGTGATTCAGAAATTATTTGGATTATTGGTCACAGAGCTGATGAACGTTTTAAAGTAACTTCAAAAACAACAGACATATTGAAAATCACGGTTAAAAATTAATTCTACAATGAAAAAATTCCTCTTACTTTTTATTTCAGTTTTTTGTTTATCCAATACACTTACTGCACAAGTTTTAGATCCTGTTTCTTGGGAAGTGACAGTCCAACAGGAAAAAGACGATGTATATAATGTATTAATGAAAGCCACAATTGAAGAAGGGTGGCATTTGTATAGCCAAAAACAATTTGGTGAAGAGTTTGAAGGTCCCATACCTACAGAGTTTGCTTATAACAACACACCAGAAACCTTTACATTAGTAGGAGAAACCCAAGAACCAGATGTGAGTCCTATACACGATCCGGTTTTTGATCTAGATGTTATCTTTTTTGAAGATAAAGCAACTTTTATTCAGGCTATAAAAGTGGTTAATCCGGAAGACTTAAAAGTAAATATTGAGATTTATTATTCAGTTTGTGATGATGAAAAATGCTTACCTCCAGACACGAAAACTTTTGAAGTAGATTTAGCTTCAGGTAAAGGGAAAAAAGACCTCGCCGAAGTAACAGCAGATGACTTAGAAAAAACCGCTGCATTGACAATTGATATTGGCAATAAAGATCAATATAGAACTGAGCATGAGGAAGGATCAGAAAAAGGGTTTTTAACCATCTTTTTATTAGGTTTTGTAGGAGGATTAATTGCTTTGCTTACACCTTGTGTTTTCCCAATGATACCGTTAACAGTTTCCTTTTTTACAAAAGGAGCTAAGAATAAGAAAAAGGGATTGGCCAATGCCATTTTGTATGGCGTATTCATTTTTGCAATTTATTTATTACTTAGTTTACCTTTTCACTTACTAGATTCACTAGATCCCGAAATACTTAATAATATATCGACAAATACCACTTTGAATATCATCTTTTTTGTGATATTCATGGTATTTGCCTTTTCATTCTTCGGGTTTTATGAAATTACACTACCAAACTCTTGGAGTTCACGTATGGATAGCAAAGCTTCTAGTATTGGCGGAGGGATTGGTATTTTCTTTATGGCTTTAACATTGGCTATAGTGTCATTTTCTTGTACGGGACCCATTTTAGGTTCATTATTAGGAGGTTCGTTGACGAGTGATGGTGGGGCGATGCAACTTACTTTTGGTATGGGCGGCTTTGGTTTGGCATTGGCCTTGCCATTTGCACTTTTTGCATTGTTTCCAAATTGGCTGAATTCTTTGCCCAAAAGTGGAGGATGGCTTAATACAGTTAAAGTGGTATTAGGTTTTATTGAATTGGGTCTGGCTTTCAAATTTCTTTCAAATGCAGATTTGGTAGAACATTGGGGGCTTTTAAAACGTGAAATATTTATTGCCATATGGATTATATGTGCATTAGGAATGGTATTGTACCTCTTTGGTATTATTCGTTTTCCACACGACGGACCTAAAAAGAAAAGACCACCAATGGGAAATATTTTAGTTGGTGTGGTAACATTTGCATTTATGCTTTACCTTATTCCTGGGCTGACAAATTCAAGTTATGCCAACCTTAAATTATTAAGTGGTTTCCCACCACCACTATTTTATAGTGTATATGATAAAGACACCGATGCTCCCTTAGGACTTGAAGCCTATAAAGATTTAGAGGAAGGGCTGGCTGTTGCAAAAGCTGCTGGTAAACCTATTATGATAGATTTTACAGGCTGGGCTTGCGTTAATTGTCGAAAAATGGAAGAACAAGTATGGAGCCGTCAAGATATTTTTGAAACCATCAATGAAGATTATGTTTTAATCTCACTGTATGTTGATGATAGAAAAGAACTGCCAGATGATCAAAAATTTAATTTTTTAAAACCAAGTGGAGGTGTTAAAAAGATTAAAACAATAGGAGATAAGTGGGCAACGTTCCAAACGGTTAATTTTAAAAATAACTCACAACCGTATTACATTTTAATGGATACTAACTTTAATCTTTTAAATAAGCCTGTTGGTTATACACCCGATGCCGATGAATACTTATATTGGCTAGAAGAAGGACTTAAAAATTTCACTGAGAAAGATACTTCAAAATAGGTTTTAAATTCTTATAAAGAAAAGCGTCCCGACCTTTCGGCGGGACGCTAATAACAAACCTAACTTAGTAAATTTTAATATAGTAACGATTCTAATTTTTTATCCCCACAAAAAATTATAATGCAGTTACATATTCACTAATACACTGTCAAATATATGACTTGTTTGTACGTAAAACCATACGTGCATACACGTATTTTTCAAATAATTTTTTTCTATTTAAAAGGAAAATAGGTGTTGCTTAAGTGGCATTATTCACTTAGTTTTACAGAAATGAGCCAAACAATAAAGAAAATAGCAGTATTGACAAGCGGAGGAGATGCACCTGGCATGAATGCCGCTATACGAGCTGTAGTAAGAGCTTGTGCCTTTCATAAATTAGATTGTGTAGGTGTTTTTAGAGGGTACGAAGGTTTAATTGAAGGAGATTTTAAACCGTTAGGACCTCGTTCTGTAAAAAACATCATTAACAAAGGAGGGACCTTTTTAAAATCTGCCCGATCTCAAGAGTTTAGAACAAAGGAAGGCAGAAAAAAGGCTTTTGAGCAATTAAAAAAAGAAAACATTAACGCTTTAGTAGTCATAGGAGGAGACGGAACCTTTACCGGAGCATCTATTTTTACAGAAGAATTTAACTTTCCCATTGTAGGGCTTCCAGGAACCATAGATAATGACATTTATGGTACCGATGTGACTATTGGTTACGATACTGCCTTGAATACAGTAGTTGAAGCCATAGATAAAATTAGAGATACTGCAAATTCACACAATCGTCTCTTCTTGGTAGAAGTTATGGGCAGAAATGCTGGAAATATTGCTTTAAATGCTGGGATAGGAGCTGGTGCTGAAGAAATATTAATACCTGAAGAAAATCTAGGTCATGATCGATTGATAGAATCCCTTAAGCGAAGTAAAAAGTCAGGTAAGACGTCAAGTATTATTGTGGTTTCTGAAGGAGATCAAATTGGAAAAAATATTCTTAAACTAGCTGATTATATTGAAAAAAACCTCAACGAATATGAAGTTCGGGTAACAGTATTAGGTCACATTCAACGTGGAGGAGCACCTAGTTGTTATGATCGCGTTTTGGCGAGTAGGCTAGGAGTTAGCGCTGTGGATACTTTATTAGATGGTAAAAGCAATATCATGATTGGCATTTCGCATAACCAAATTACCACCGTGCCTTTTTCCGAAGCTATTAAAAGCAGTAATGATCTTGATTTAGAATTGGTTCGAGTGGCTGATATTACTTCGGTTTAATTTTAGTACCTTATTTAGTAAGCGAACCTTTTAAAAGATAATAAAGAATATGACAAAAATTGCAATAAATGGTTTTGGACGAATAGGAAGAATTGCTTTTCGTATCGCTTCACAACGTGATGATATAGAAATAGTAGCAGTAAATGACTTGGTTGATATTGACCACTTAGCTTATTTGTTAGAGTTTGATTCTGTTCATGGAAGATTTCCTGGAACTATTTCCGTAGAAAATAACAACTTGGTTATCAACAGAAAGAAAATACGGGTTACTGCTGAAAAAAATCCTGAAAACCTAAAATGGAATGAAGTTAATGCTGAAATAGTAATTGATTGTACTGGTGTCTTTAAAGAAAAAGATAAGGCTGAAGCTCATTTAAAAGCTGGAGCAAAAAAAGTAGTAGTTTCAGCGCCTTCAAAATCAGTCCCTATGTTTGTAATGGGGGTGAATCATACAGATATTAAACCTGAAGATACCATAGTTTCAAATGCTTCATGTACAACAAATTGTTTGGCACCGATGGCAAAATTAATCAATGATAAGTTAGGTATTGTGGAAGGTTTAATGACAACTGTACATTCAACAACAGCTACACAATCTACGGTTGATCAACCTTCAAAAAAGAACTATCGTGTAGGCAGAAGTGCCTTACGTAACATTATACCAACTACAACCGGAGCTGCAGTGGCAGTAACCAAAGTTATCCCAGATTTAGAAGGAAAACTAACAGGAATGGCTTTCCGTGTTCCTACAGCAGATGTTTCGGTAGTAGATTTAACGGTAAGAACTAAAAAAAGTGCAACGTACGATGAAGTAAAAGCACTCTTTAAAGAAGCTTCAGAAACCGATTATAAAGGAATAATTGGCTATACTGAAAAAGCAGTAGTATCACAAGATTTTGTAAGCGATCCAAGAACTTCCATTTTTGATGCCGAAGCTGGGATTGCGCTTAATGATAATTTCTTTAAGTTAGTGGCTTGGTATGATAATGAATATGCGTATTCGGCAAAGTTAATTGAACTTACCGCTCACGTTGCAACAGTATAAGTATGATTTTAATAGCTGATGGCGGTTCAACAAAATGCGATTGGATTCTTTTAAATAAGTCTGGCGATGTCATTCAAAAAACCCGTACGTTAGGTTTAAATCCTACAGTTGTATCTCAATCTGAAATTAAAGACCGTATTCAAAGTAATGAAGCTTTAAATGCTATTTTCAGTACAACTGAAAGAGTTGATTTTTACGGTGCTGGTTGTGGTACAAAAACACCAAGATTACTATTGCAAGAAGCTTTAAGTAATTTGTTTTCTTTAGCAAAGGTCACTGTACACGAAGATATAGCTGCTGCGGTCTATGCAACAACTACAAAACCTGGTATTATTTGTATTTTAGGTACAGGCTCTAACTCCTGTTATTTTGATGGTACTAAAATTCATTCAGGTGCTCCATCATTGGGTTATTCGGTAATGGATGATGCTAGTGGAAATTATTACGGCAAACAATTATTACGGGATTACTTCTATAAAAAAATGCCGACTAAAGTTGCTTCAGAATTTGAAAGTACATTCGATCTTGACCCTGATACTATTAAAGTAAACTTATATAAAAAAGCAAATCCCAACGCATATTTAGCTTCTTTTGCCGAATTTCTCTTTCTTTGTAAGCAAGATGAAAATTATTTCAATCAATTAATAAAAACAGGAATAGCGCTGTTTGTTGAAAATCAGGTGCTTATTTATAAAGAGGCAAAACAAGTTCCCATTCATTTTGTGGGATCTATTGCTCATTTTTCAATAGAAGTAGTTAGTCAATGCTTAAAAGAGTATAATTTGAAACCTGGAAATTTTATTAAAAGACCCATTGATGGGCTGATTACTTATTATAAAACTAAGGAATTATAAGAATGAGTTTACCCAAAATAAACCCCACACAAACGAAAGCTTGGAATGCCTTAGAAGCACATTTTTCAGAAATGAAAGATGTAAATATGCAAGATTTGTTTGCAAAGGACGCATCTCGTTCTAAAAAGTTCTCCATCGAGTGGAATGATTTTTATATTGACTATTCCAAAAACCGAATTACAGATACCACAAAATCATTATTAATAGACTTAGCAAAAGAAGTTAAGTTAGAAGAAGCTATATCAGCTCAGTTTAAAGGTGCAAAAATAAACGAAACGGAAGGCAGAGCGGTTCTACATACTGCATTGCGTGATTTTACTGAAATGAAACCAGAAGTGAAAGAAACCCTTCAGAAAATGAAGGTTTTTTCAGAAAAAATTATTTCAGGAAATTGGAAAGGTTGTACTGGGAAACCTATTACCGATGTTGTAAATATTGGCGTAGGCGGGAGTGATTTAGGACCAAAAATGGTAACCGAAGCACTACATTTTTATAAAAATCATTTAAACGTTCATTTTGTTTCAAATGTAGATGGTGATCACGTGAAGGAAACCATAAAAAGTTTAAATCCAGCAACAACTTTGTTTATAGTGGTTTCAAAAAGTTTCACGACGCTTGAAACCTTAACCAACGCGAATACGATTCGTAATTGGTTTTTAGTAAAACATTCAGAAAAAGATATTGAACATCACTTTGTAGCGGTTTCTACTAATAAAGAAGCGGTTCTTGATTTTGGGATTGCTTCAACAAACATATTCCCAATGTGGGATTGGGTTGGCGGTCGTTTCTCTCTTTGGAGTGCAGTTGGTCTCTCTATTTGCTGCGCAGTGGGCTATGATAATTTTGAAGAATTATTGAAAGGAGCACACGAGATGGATATTCATTTTCAATCCTCAGCCTTAGGTGATAATACTCCAGTGATTCTTGCGATGCTTTCTATATGGTATGCAAACTTTTTTGAAGCTGAAAGTGAAGCGGTTATTCCATATTCTGAATATTTAAGCAAATTGGTTACCTACTTGCAACAGGCAGTGATGGAAAGCAACGGAAAAGGCACCGACCGAAATGGTAGTAAAGTAGATTACACTACTGGAACCATCGTTTGGGGTGATACAGGTACCAATGCCCAACACGCTTTTTTTCAGTTAATTCACCAGGGAAAACGCTTAATTCCAGTAGATTTTATTGCTTTTATAGAATCGCTACACGGAGATAAAGAGCATCATAGAAAACTCATATCAAACTGTTTTGCACAATCTGAATCCTTGCTACAAGGCACGTTTGGTAAAAGTATTGAGAATCCATTCAGAGAATTTCAAGGCAATAAGCCTTCAAACACCATTCTTATAAAAAAACTAACACCGCATAGCTTAGGAAGCTTATTAGCTTTGTACGAACACAAACTATTTGTGCAAGGTGTGGTTTGGAATATTTTTAGTTATGACCAATGGGGAGTAGAGCTAGGGAAAACCGTTGCTAAAAATGTGATGGAAGCTATTAAAACTAATGATTTCTCATTAATAAACAACCAATCAACCAAAGGCTTACTGGCCAAAATTAAAAAATAAACTTATCTGTGGTGATACGGCTCATTTTTTAGTATAGTAAAGCCTCTATACAACTGTTCAACAACGAATAACCGTACCATTTGATGAGAAAATGTCATTTTTGATAGTGATATTTTGCCATTTGCCCGTTTATAAATTTCATCGCTAAAACCATACGGTCCGCCAATTACAAGTACAAGATTCTTAAGGCCGCTATTCATTTTTTTCTGAAGAAAGTGTGAAAAACCTACCGAGCTAAATTGCTTTCCGTTTTCATCTAAAAGAATAAGTATATCGGCATTTTGTAGCCGTTTTAAAATTGCTTCGCCCTCTGCTTGTTTCTGTAAGGTTTCAGAAAGATTTTTAACGTTTTTAATATCAGGAATGAGTTCGAAGGAAAATGGGACGTAATGTTTTAATCGCCTAGTATATGCTGCGATTAAAGTTTGTAAATTTTTATCATCCGTTTTACCAATTGCCAATAGGGTAATTTTCATGTGTACTTATCCTTTTTTATAGGTTACTAAACCAATTTCTTCAGCTTTTCCGCGTAATTGTTCTTTGCCCATATCTAGCTTGGTTACTCCTTTTGGTAATTTATAAGCGATATTCGCAAATTCCTTTGACGCTAATATCTTTACATCCAGTTCGTTACAAATAGATTGTATGCGGGCTGTTGTGTTAAGTACATCGCCAGAAAAGGCAATATCACGTTTAATAGCTCCAATTTCTCCTACCATTACGGGACCAAAATGGTAGCCTACTTTAAACTCGGGTACAATACCATATTTTTTTAGGTATTTATAACTCTTTCTTTTAATGATACGTTGCATAGAAAAGTAACACTGTATGGCATTTCCGCGTCTTAATCCATGTTTCATTTTCCATGAAACCACGACTTCATCCCCTACATATTGATAAACATCGCCCCGAGTTTGCACAATAGCAGGAGCAATATGCCGGAAAAAGTCTTTCAGAAAATTAAAATATTTTTCTTCCCCTAAGGTTTCGGCAATACCGGTGGCATTTTTAATGTCAGCAAACATGAAAATGCGTCGTTCGTGTTTGGGATGAAAATAGCGCCCCATTAAATAATCTGGAAATACACCAGGACCATATTTATCGTTTACTATTAAAACGATTAAAGTGATAATAACGATAAATAACCAAACAATGAAGTTTTTAAGAAACAGCCACGTACTGAAAAATACTTGTGTCGCTACTATCACATCTTGGTGGTAAAAAGGGACACCTAAATTTTCACTATTAAAATATAATGCTCCGATAGTGCTAATTAAAAGAGCTCCGGCAATATAAGTACCAATTATGTATAATAGAGCTTTCCAAAATACATGCCTTCTCAGCCATTGTTCCATGAGGTTAATGGTAAATAAACCACCAATAAGTCCAGCACTAACACCAACAATTAAATTAGCTGTAAAAGAAGATTCAAAATCGAAAGCCGAACTTAAAACCCCTTCGCTTTTTAAAGTAAAATACTCGTAAAAAAATAAAATATTCGAAATGAGTACCCACGAGATGAGTATCCAAAAGGCACGCTTGCCATAAAACCATAATTGGCGCGAAGTATATCGAGTAAGCTTGAAATCCATTAGCAGTTCTTATATTTATCGTGGAGTCCTTTACCATCTAAAATCATGGGAATTATTTTTTGGAGTCGACTTTCTTTGGTGGCTTCTCTTTTAGCTTCTGAAATATGATTGGCATATTCTCGCTGTTTTCCTGGTGTTAGGTTTTTAAAAGCCTTAGCCAGATTAGTATCAGTTTTAAATGCTTTTTCTAGTAATGGAGGTATTACTGCATCTTTTTTACGTTTAGGCTTTAATTCCTTACCCGCAATACAGTTTTCAATGGCTTCTTGTATGTACTTTAATATCAAATCCGCTTCTATAGGGTCGCCTTCTTCAAAACGCCATTGCCGCAATGCTTTGGTAACGCCTTCTTGTGCATTTACCAATTTGTCCTCTTTATTTTTTAAAAAAACACCTTGGTGAAACCAGATAGCATAATGGTTTTTAAAACCAGCTAATGCTGCGACCAATTTACCATTAAGCGTATAGGTAGGCGCTCCCCACTTTACTTCTTCGGTAAGTTCTGTTTTCTGAAAAATGCTTCGGAGTTTTAATAGTTCATCACTCCATTTTTCATGTTTGTCAATATATGCAGTTACTTTTTCTGAAGTGTCCATAATTAATTAGTTGTTACTCTTAAATCGAAGATACTATTTTTCCGAAGCTATTTTTCTAAAGAAAGATTAAAATAAACATACTACAATTGAGAATATATATTATACAGTTCGGTTTGTTTTTTTCTGAAATAGATTAAATCTTATTCATTTTTGTGGGGCAATATTAAACTAACTACCCATGAAACTTCAAAATACTATAAATTTAAAATTTGCCATCATATTTTTCTTTGTTTCTTTTTCGGCAATTTGCCAAGTTAGAATTTCAGGTATCGTTACACAAAAAAATGGAACACCCATTCTTGGGGCGAATGTTTATTTGGAAGGCACCTATGATGGAACCACAACAGATGATAAAGGAAGGTTTTCGTTTTCCACATCTGAAATTAAAGAACAGATCTTAGTAGTCTCTTTTGTTTCTTTTGAAACATTTAGAGTAACCAAATTAGTAACTGAAATGCAAAACCTAACTATTCAGCTTCGTGAAGATGTAAGCTCGTTGGATACCGTGGTGATTTCTGCCGGTACTTTTGAAGCAGGCGATAACAGTAAGGTTTCAGTTTTAAAACCTTTGGATGTGGTTACCACAGCCAGTGCATTGGGCGATTTTGTAGGAGCCTTACAAACCTTACCAGGAACTACAACAGTTTCTGAGGACGGCCGACTGTTTGTACGTGGTGGAGATGCAGGTGAAACTCAAATTTTTATAGATGGCATTCGTGTATTTACGCCTTATACGCCTAGTACTAATAACATTCCAACGCGAGGACGGTATAGCCCTTTTTTGTTTGATGGGATAACCTTTTCTACAGGGGGGTATTCTGCGGAATATGGACAAGCATTGTCTTCTGTTTTATTGTTAAATACGGTTGATTTTCCAGATCAAGAAAAAACCGAAATCTCTATTATGAGTGTAGGCGGTGGAGTAGGTAACACCCAAATTTGGGGCAATAATTCGTTAAGTGTAAATGCGAGCTACATTAATTTAGCGCCGTATAATGAATTATTTCCAGGTAGAAACGATTGGCAAAAACCCTTTGAAACATTTGCAGGGGAGTCTGTTTATCGACACGAATTTGAAAGCGGACTATTGAAAATTTATGGAGCGTATGATGCTACCGAATTTCAATTAACACAAGAAGATATTAACCAGCCTGAAGGAGTGAATTTTAAGCTAAATAACCAAAACTTATATACCAATGCTAGTTATTCTGGCAGGTTAAAAAACAAATGGAAATTGGAAACAGGAGCTAGCTTTACGCTTTCAAAGACAGCTATTAATGTTATTGAAGATAATATTGATGATACTGAGAAATCTGCTCATCTAAAATTGAAACTGCGGAAAAACTTTAGTAATCGTTTTAAAATGAGTTACGGCGTAGAGCAGTTTTTTACCGACTTTAATGAAGATTTCGAAAATGAATCCTTTATCACTAATTATGACTTCAACAATAACATTTCTGCAGCTTTTACCGAAGCTGATGTTATTTTCTCGAAAAAGTTTGCTGTAAAGTTAGGGTTACGAGGTGAGTATAGTCAGCTTTTTGATGCGGTAACTCTTTCCCCAAGAGCTTCGTTAGCATATAAGGTGAGTAAAAACAGTCAGTTATCATTAGCATATGGCGATTTTTATCAACAGCCACTTAATGAGTATTTAAAATTTCAGCAGGATTTGGATGCACAAAAGTCCCAACACTATATACTGAATTATCAATATACCGCCAATAACCGAATTTTTAGAGCTGAATTTTATCGAAAAGAGTATGATAACTTAATTACTTACAATTCAGACTTCCCTTCATTTGACACTAATTTTAATACTAATGGAGACGGTTTTGCTCAAGGAATTGATCTATTTTGGAGAGATAATGAAAGCCTCAAGAATATGGATTATTGGGTGAGTTATTCGTATTTGGATACTGAAAGGAAGTACAAAAACTACCCTATTGCCGCCACACCCAATTTTGCTAGTACGCATAATCTTTCGGTAGTTGGTAAATACTGGATTGAAGACTGGAAAAGCCAAGTGGGCTTTAGTTATCAGTACGGAAGTGGTCGAACTTATACCAATCCAAATGAAAGCGGATTTCTACAGAATAAAACAAAGGATTATAACAGTATTAGTTTAAACTGGGCGTACTTGTTGTCGCAACAAAAGATATTGTATTTTTCGGTAAACAACGTATTAGGTTTTACTAATGTGAATGGCTATCAATATGCCGATACACCAACTGTAAATGGTGACTTTGCAAGAAGGACATTACGGCCAGCGACAGATCAATTTTTCTTTGTAGGCTTTTTCTGGACTATTAGTGATGATGGGGAAGACAATCAGTTAGACAATTTGTAGATGTTAGACTAATCTATGTATATCAAGAACACAGTTCAACCTTAAAAAGAAACAATTCAGTACATCAAATTTTATAAAACCCTTTTCTTAAAGGATATTTGACATATAAATTAAAAACTAAAACAACATGCAAACGATAATCACAATCATAACACTTTTGTTCACCACACTTATTCTGCAAGCGCAGAATACTGTTACTGTAACTATGACTGATTTTGATAACGATAACGGCACTGCTTTGGTCGGGCTATATGATTCTGAAGAAACCTTTTTAGAAAAGAATTTTATGTCACGCACTGCTAAAATTGAAAATCAAACAGCAACAGTGACCTTCATGGATGTACCAGATGGTGTATATGCCGTTTCTTGCTTTCATGATGAAGACGATAACAAAAAACTAAATATGTTTATGGGAATGATGCCTACTGAAGACTATGGCACTTCAAACAATGCACCAGCCAAATTTGGGCCACCCAAGTGGAAGGACGCCAAGTTTGAGATAAATAATAGTGAAACAAAGACTTTTGAAATTAATCTTTAACTTAAAACATAGAGAGTATGTTAGGTGTCTTACTGTCAAAACACAAAAAACCAAATACCCTAACAGCACTACTGTTTGTAAGCCTATTTTTATTAGTAGGCGGGGTTTTACTACTTATTAATTACTATTAAAAGAGAAAAAGATGAAAAAACTACTTATACTTACTGTATTGCTTATTTCGGGAATTGGTTTCTGTCAATCAAAATATGAAACTGGGATGCAAAAAGCCTTCGAGCTTTGGCAAGCCGAAAAACCTTGGGAGGCTGCTAATCTTTTTGAGCGTATTACCCAGGCAGAACCCGAAAAATGGTTGCCACCTTATTATGTGGCGCAAATAAATGTGATCAATAGCTTCGGCGAAAAAGATAAAACCAAACTAACGGCACAATTGGAAAAAGCGCAAGATTTTATAAATCAAGCCAAAATTAATTCAAAAGAAAACCCCGAAATACTCATATTGGAAGCGCAATGGTATACTGCTTGGATCGCCTTTGATGGACAGCAATACGGAATGAAGTATTCTGGAAAAGTACAACAACTGTATCAAAAAGCTTTACAATTAGCCCCTAATAACCCACGCGTTATTCTAAGTAAAGCCGAATGGGATATAGGCAGCGCAACCTATTTTAAACAGTCTGTAGAACCCTACTGCAAGGACATTCAAAAAGCCATAGAACTTTTTGCTACCTTTAAACCTGAAGGCAAATTCTACCCCACCTATGGAGAAGAACGTGCCCAAAAAATTTTTGAAACAAACTGTAAACAATAATGATTCGATTTTTTAAAGAATTGGGTAAGGCATTTTTTGTGGGCTCTCTCATATTTTTAGTATTAGGACTCATACAATTTGCAACTGGGAACACCATAGAAACCGGAACAGAACTCTTACGTCGGTTTTTATACAACCAGTTCTATTCGGTTACCTTGTATATGGCAAACGCCTATGTGATCATGTATTTTCTTGAAAAGTTTAAAGGCGCTTTGTATTCTCGAAAAATATTGTGGAAAGCTGTTTTAACGAATATTATTGTTACTATGGCTACCTTATTTTTAATTCATTTTATAATAAGTGTGGTTATTAAGGGAAATACAATACCTGATTTTATAGCAGCACAAAACTTTGATTTTTATAAGGTTTCATTAATTATTTCTATTGTAGTACTGATTATATTTTATGGCTTCTTTTATTATAAGCATACGCAAGAAAAAAGGGTTAAAGAACAGAAAATAATTGCCGGTGCTGCTTCAGCCCAGTTCGATGCATTAAAAAACCAATTAGATCCACACTTTTTGTTTAATAGCTTGAATGTATTGACTAGTTTAATTGAAGAAAACCCAGAAGCTGCCACCCGATTTACAACATCGCTTTCAAAAGTGTACCGATATGTTTTAGAACAGAAAAATAAACAATTGGTAACGATTGAAGAAGAGCTGAAATTTGCCCAATTGTACATGTCATTACTAAAAATGCGATTTGAAGAAAGCATTGTATTTATGGTGCCTTCACAATTAAGCAATCCGGAAGCCAAGGTAGTACCACTATCACTGCAATTACTACTTGAGAATGCAGTGAAACATAACCAAGTTACCCCTTCAAAAAAGTTGCATATTGTCATTACTGAAGATAAAGGCAACCTATTAATCACTAATAATTATCAACCCAAACAAGTTGTTAGGGAAAGTAGTGGAGTAGGGTTGAAGAACATTCGGCAACGCTACGGTTTATTGACCAATAGACCTGTTGAAATTCAACAAGATGCAAAACAATTTAGAATCTCCATACCACTTTTAACACAACAGACGATGACTGTGTCCTCACAAGAAACTTATATTTCAGAAAAAAAATATGCGAGAGCAAAAGAACGCGTTCAAAAACTGAAAGGTTTTTATGGAAACTTGGGGATGTACATAATTTTTATACCGGTATTTATTTGGGTCAATTATAAATCGGGAGCGGGTTTCCCTTGGGCTATTTTCCCAATAGCCGGGTGGGGTATGGGTGTTCTGGCCCACGCTGCAGAAACGTTTAATTATAATCCTTTCTTCGGAAAAGACTGGGAAAAACAAAAAATTAAGGAGTTGATGGAAGAAGACGATTAATAGATGACAATTCAGTCGGGATATGTTACAATCCAGTAACCTTTCTTTTAAAAATGAAACCGATTGAAATACCTTTATTAAAAATAAAATACAACGCATTATGAATACCGATAGAGATACAGAAAGAGATAACAAGTACTTGCGTGCTAAAGAACGTATGGAAAATATAAAAAAATTCTATACCAGTTTATTCTTCTACATAGTATTTATCCTTTTTCTTGCTGGGCTTAATTATTATACCAACGAATTACGCTACCCTTGGTTTTTATGGGCCGCATTGGGGTGGGGAATAGGCATTGTGTTTCAAGCTGCAAAAGCTTTTAAGTTTAATTCCTTTTTAGGAAGAGACTGGGAAGAACGTAAAATGAAACAGTTCATGGAAGAAGATGAAAAAAACAGTAAAGACCTTTGGAAATAAGTTTAATTATGAAAAACTATACCGAAACCGCATATCATCGTGCTCAGAAAAAAGTAGATACCATCAAAGTATTTTACAATCACATTATTGTTTATCTACTCATTAATATCGCCTCTATTTTAATTTGGCTTTTTGTAATTAGAGGCTTTTATGAAACTATTGAAAATCAAGGATTCAAAAATTGGATAGACGCAAATTTTTTATTCTTTTCAATAGTATGGACCATCGTATTGATTTTCCACGGACTAAAAGTCTTTAAAGGAGATAAGTTTAAAGCGTTTAAAATTTCATTTTTCAAAAATTGGGAAGAAAAAAAGATCAAGCAGTTTATGGAGGCTGAAGAAAAACTTAAACAATAGTAGCATGGAACCCGAAGACAAAACAAAATACGCACGCGCTAAAAAAAAGAGTAGAAGATATAAAGGGTTTTTATATCCACCTAAGTATTTACCTTACAATCAATAGAATAATGCTTCTAGCAGTGCTTGGTGTATTTAAAGACACTTTCGTACCTATTCATTTTCCAAATTGGTCTTACTTTACGACTCCATTTTTCTGGGGAATAGTAATTGTTATCAACTGGCTCTATGTTTTTAAGCCAAAATTGATGCCTTTTAGAGATTGGGAAGAGCGAAAAATAAAACAATTTATGGAAGAGGAAGAAAAAGATTTTCAGAATAATAATCTCTGTGAATAATAATTTTTGAAAGCTTTTAGCTACTTCCATTTGTAACATATTTTATTTTTATACAACTAATAGAAAACACCCTAGCAGAATGAAAGCACACGAAATCGATTATACCATTTACGGCGAAGAAATGCAGTATGTGGAAATTGAACTAGATCCCAACGAAGGCGTTGTTGCCGAAGCCGGTAGCTTTATGATGATGGATAACGGCATTAAAATGGAAACCATTTTTGGAGATGGATCAAAAAATGACAAAGGATTATTAGGAAAAGTTTTCGGAGCCGGAAAACGTCTATTGACAGGTGAAAGTCTGTTTATGACCGCCTTTTACAATACCGTTCCTGGGAAAAAACGAGTAAGTTTCGCTTCTCCGTACCCTGGAAAAATAATTGCTATTGATCTTGAAAAATTCAACGGAAAATTTATTTGTCAAAAAGATGCTTTTCTCTGTGCGGCAAAAGGCGTTTCTATTGGTATTGAATTTTCCAAGAAGTTAGGTCGTGGTTTTTTTGGAGGTGAAGGCTTTATAATGCAAAAACTAGAAGGCTTTGGAAAAGCTTTTGTCCACGCTGGTGGAACAACAGCCGTAAAAGAATTAGCACCAGGTGAAAAGCTAAAAGTGGATACAGGTTGTATTATTGGTTTTGACCAAACGGTAGATTATGATATTGAATTTGTAGGTGGTATAAAAAATACCATATTCGGTGGAGAAGGATTGTTTTTTGCAACCTTAACTGGTCCTGGAACCGTCTATATACAATCCTTACCTTTTAGCCGATTGGCAAACCGAGTTTGGGCAGCTGCTCCAAAAGGTGGTGGTAAAGATAAAGGCGAAGGCAGTGTGCTTGGCGGACTTGGAAGCCTATTAGATGGGGATAACCGATTTTAACATTCTTTAGTTATCAACAAAAGAAATATTTTTGAAATATTTTTGTTATATTTAAACAAACTAACCAATTAAACCCTCTGCATATAGATACACTTCTACTTAACCTATTTTAAATTTAGTTAAACGATGGCTAGAGCAATGTTTGATTACACCAAAGCTGTGCTTTCAAAGGTGAGTTTTGATGTGAATTTGTTCTGTAAAGAGTTGAAGAAGGCGATGGACAGGCTGCTTCCTTATGAAATTGAGGAACTTAAAGCTTGGGTAGATGCTCTTATTAAACAGAATCCCGAATTAAATCAATGTCTAATTTTATTAAACCCATAAAGAAAGTCCGGTAGTAATACCGGACTTTTTTATTTTTTTAAAGGATCAATAATTTTCACATCTTGAAAAGCTATTGCACCTCTTACAACACCTGAAATAACGTCGTGTAATGCCTCGATTATTTGCAGTTTTAATTCACTTTTACTGTAAATTAAACTTACTTCTCTTGCTGGTGACGGCTCATTAAAATAACGAAGGTTTTGTTGTTGTTTTTCTGAAACATCTAGGGTATGTAGATAGGGAAGGAGTGTCATTCCCAATCCTTCATTTGAAAGCTTTATCAACGTTTCAAAACTGCCACTTTCTAATTGAAACTTGTCATTACCACTAAGTTTTGACGATTTACAGAGGTTTATTACTCCATCCCGAAAGCAATGTCCATCTTCCAATAACAGAATATCGTCTAGTTCTAAATCGGTACTGTCTATTTTTTCTTTTTTAGATAGCCTATGATTAGAAGGGATATATCCTACAAAAGGCTCATAATATAAAGCACGTTCTTTTATTCGTTCTATATGCAATGGTGTTGCAGCAATTGCGGCATCTATATGACCATCTTGAAGTTTTGCAATAATTTCAGGAGTCGTAAGTTCTTCAATTTTAAGCTGAACTTTAGGGTATTTACTAGTAAACGCTTTTAAAAACATAGGTAGTAGCGTAGGCGTGATGGTAGGGATGATACCTAACTTAAACTCACCTCCAATAAATCCTTTTTCTTGGTCTACTACGTCTTGCATACGTTCAGACTCATTAACAATATTACGGGCTTGAGTAACAATTTTTTGACCCACAGCTGTCAATTCAATAGGTTTTTTGCTACGATCAAAAATTAGAATGTCAAGCTCTTCTTCCAGCTTTTGTATCTGCATACTCAAAGTAGGTTGAGTCACAAACGTTTTCTGTGCTGCTTTGGTAAAATTTTGGTGTTCAGCAACAGCAAGAACATATTTTAGTTGGGTAATGGTCATAGCTTTTATCTTTATTGCAAAGATACGATGTTATTGATAAAATCTATTAAAATTTTATTTTTTATGTTTTTTCTTATACAAAAAGCGCAATGAAGTTATTTATCATTGCGCTTTAGTACATTTTTAATAATACGAATGTTACATTCTAACCTCAAGGTCAACAGGTTCGTTGGTCACTTTAAACTTGGTGTCGCTCCATAGTGGAGGTCCCATGCTCATTACGTTATTACTTGCTCCATACGGTTCAGTTGGCATACCGTTGGCTTCAAAATCCATTTGTTTGTTTCCATTTTTGTCGTGAAACAATAAGATGGCGTAGGTTCCCGGTTTTACATCTTCAAAGGTTACGGATGCTTTTCCATCCTTGATTTCCCCTTCTAATCCCACAAGTGGTTGTTTCATAAAAGAAGTTTCGTCATAGAGACCAAAAACGACGTTTCCTTCTTCGCTTTGAACAGGAACGGTTACGGTAATGGTTTGAGTTTCTGAAGTTGTTTCTACTTCCGTTTGAGCATTTAAAAATAGCGAAGTAAAAGCTAAGCTTAATGTTACAATGATTGTTTTCATAATACAGTATTTAGGTGGTTATTGTTTTCTTACAACAAAGATGGGGTGTTTCCTTGTTTCAGAATAAAGTAATCTACCCAACTGTATAATGTAGTGACTGAATTGTTACAAAAGCCCTTTAGCCTTAATTTCCAAATACTTATTGATGGTGTTTACTGTTAAATCCTCTGGGTCAGTTAGGACGGTTTGTATGCCGCGTTGTTGTAATTCACGAACCATCAACTTCTTGTCATACTGAAATTGTTGTGCTATGGTTTTGTCTACAATTTCGGGGATGGTTTCAGCATCTGTATCGCTCAACGATTTCAGTTCAGTATTTTCAAAAAAGATGACTACCAACACGTGCTTTTTTGCGATGGCTTGCAAATAGGGAAGCTGTCGTTTTAAAGATGAAATGTGCTCAAAATTTGTGTATAGCAACAACAAACTGCGCTGGGTGATCTTTCTCCGTACCAAGGCTTGTAAAATTCCAAAATCGGAATCTTTAAATTTGGTGTCTACATTATAAAGAGTTTCCAACAAGGTCTTTAAATATGTTTTCTTGGCATTTGCAGGTAAAAAAGCTCCTAATTTGTTCGAAAAATCCACCACTCCCACTTTGTCGCCTTTTTTTAATGCGATATTGCTGAAAGCTAACGAGCTGTTTATGGCGTAATCGAGTAGTTTCAATTCGTTAAACGGCATCTTCATTACCCGGCTGGTATCAATAATCGAATAGATAGGCTGCATTTTTTCGTCCTGATACTGATTCACCATTAAGTGACCGTGTTTTGCAGTCGCTTTCCAGTTTACGGTACGAACATCATCGCCCACCACGTATTCTTTTATTTGTTCAAACTCCATGGTGTGACCAATACGACGTATTTTCTTTAAACCAATTTGCCGTAATCGATTATCAATAGCCAGAAAGTCGTATTTTTTCATTTGAATGAAAGACGGATACACTTTCACCATTTGTTCATTGTTAAAGGTATAGCGTCGTCTTATAAGCCCAATGACCGAAGTTGCATAACAATTTAAATTCCCGAAGCTATATTCACCCCGTTCCACCGGTCGTACTTGGTATTGCAGAGTATTTCTGTTTTTTCCCGGCAGTATAGTTTTTCTGAAAAAATCTCGTTTTTGAAACTGAATAGGCAATTCATCTACCAGAGCGACTTCAATGGTAAATTTATAGTTGTTTTTAAGCTGAACTTGCACATCGTTCACATCACTATTTGAAAATTTATCGGGTAAAATTCGTTCCCCTTTCAATCCGTTTTTGCTGTACAGCATGGATATTTCAAACAGAATGAAGACCAAGAATGCTAATACTAAAATCCAAATAATACCATACACTTCTGTAAACCAATACGATGCCAAAAACAACACCGAAAGGCTTGCCAACACGTAAAAGAAACGTGGCGTGAGGTATAAGGATTTTATAAATTTAATCACGTTATCTAGGTATTTCTATGGATTGGGCAATCATATCAATCACTGTTTCGGGTGTCATGCCTTCCATTTCACGCTCTGGCGACACAATAACTCGATGGCGAAGCACGGGTGCTAAAGCACGTTTTGCATCC